>CAZKTU010000063.1:24791-28709 GCA_964555675.1 uncultured Oscillochloris sp. | reverse complement strand
CGATTCTTCGTGTCGAGCAGCACCGCCCGTAGGTGCTCCTGATCGAGATGGCTCATCTCGACCATGAGCAGGGTGGCGGCGTCAGCGGGACTTTTGATCTGAAATCTCTCGTCTGGACCGGTCAGCAGCAGGCGCCGCCCGATCTCGAGGGCGGCCTTGACCGTGGCGGCCTTGGCCTCGCCGAAGCCGCGGCGTCGGCATAGCTCGCCGTACTCGAGCCTGAGCAGCCCCGGCCAGCCCCCACAGTCGACGAGGGTCTGCTGCGCGAGCTGCAACACATTGACCCCCGACACGCCGACGCGCAAGAGGATGGCCAGCAACTCCGCGTCGCTCAGGGCCGCGGGCCCTACGGCGGCCATGCGCTCGCGGGGCTGGTCGGCCGCGGGCAGCTCCTTCATGCGCAGGCGATACTCGCTCATGGCGCGCTCCTCGTCGTCAGCTTCCCCATGCTGTACCGCCGGGGCGGCCGAGAAGATACGGGGGCGCGCGAAGACCCCCGCTCGCCGTGACGAGCGGGGGCCTGCATCAGCAAGAGGGGCGGCGGGATGCCCGCCTATGCCCCGACGGCCATGGCCTCATCGACCGGCAGCCGCTCGTCGAGCCAGGCCAGCACACTCGGGTAGCGCAAACTGAGCCGCAGATCGTGCTTGAGCCGGCTGTTGTCGAGGCGCACCGAGGCGATCAGGGTGCCGACGATCGCCGGGTCGAGGCCGGCGGCCAGGGCCGCCGCGGGCGAGAAGGTGCGCGGCGGGACCATGCCCAGGCGCTGGCGCACCTCGCCCAGCAGGTCGAGCTGCCGCAGGGGCTGGTCGTCGCCGACGTTGTAGATCGCGCCGGGCTGCCCCGCGTCGGGCATGGCGGCGAGGATGTCGAGCAGGTCGTCGATGTGGATGTGCGAAACGTAGTTGCGGCCGTCGCCATAGAGCGTGGCGATACCCTGCTCGACCGCGTCGACCGGGTCGCGACCAGGGCCGTAGATCGAGCCGCAGCGCAGGATGATCGCGGGGAAGCGGTGGTCGCGGGCGGCCCGCAGGATCGTCTGCTCGGCCTCGGCCATGACGGCCCCGAGGGCGTGGGCCGGGGCGATGGAGTGGTCCTCTGAGACCAGGGCCTCGCCGGCGTCGCCGTAGGGCGCGACGTTCGAGGTGAAGATGTAGCTCTTGACGCTGCGCGCGCGCGAGCACACCGCGATCAGGTGCTGGTTGCCGTCGACAAAGGTGCGGCGCACCGAGCCGTTCTCGATCACCAGGCGCGAGGTGAGGTTGTAGACATGGTCGACGCCGTCGGCCAGGCCGACCAGGCTGTCGGGGCGCGTGATGTCGCCCGTCCAGACACACATGCCGAGGGAGGCGAGGCGTTCAACCGTGGAGGAGTCGGGGCTGCGCACGAGCCCGCGGACGCGGTGGCCTGCAGAGAGGAGCCGCTCGGCAAGCCGTGAGCCAACATAGCCGGATGCGCCCGCGATCAGGTAGTACGCCATAGTCCACCTCGTGTTCGCTGGGGTGGGGTTTCGATCCCGCCGCGCGGCATCGCTTCCTGGCATCGGCGCCAGCCCCACCGCAATCCGCAGATTAAGGCTGCACCCGACCCGTATTCCCTGGCCCGAAGGCGCGCTCCGACTGTTCAGGTGCTGCGATAGTCAGGATTTTAGCATTATTCACTTTTGAGTGCTACCGTCTGTCCAAGGCCTGTGGTAGCGCATTCATTGTGCATATCCTGCGCAATACTGGGTCACCGGCGTGAGCATTTTTCCTACCTTACGCTTCACGCCCTCAGCGTGTATACTCCCCGGCAGCGGCCCCTTCCAGCCGAGAGGTGACCGATGCCAAGCCTCCCCGAGTCCTCCTCGCGCCGCTGGTGGCGCGAGCGCGGCGAGCCCGCCGCCCTGACCGCCCTCGCCATCGGCGCCGTGAGTCTGCCGCCTCTGGTCTTTCTCGAGCTCCTGAGCGCCCGCTCGGCCACCCGCGCCGCCGTGGCGATCGCCTGGGCCGCGGGCTGCCTACTGCTGCTGCGCCTGCCGGCCCTGCTGCGCGGCGAGGGACGTCGCCTGGGCCTGCTGGCCGCCCTGGTGACCGCCGCGTTGGCCCTGGCCGCCGCCGTCGCAGGGCCCGGCGGGGCCGCGGCCCAGGGCGCCGGGCTCACCTTCCGCGCCGAGCCGCGCATTTCGCAGGCCAGCTTCAGCCGCATCCTGGCCTCGGCGGGGTCGCCCGCCGCGCCCCATGGCGACGAGCTCTACACGATCATCAAGGGCTACGGCCTCGACCCGGCCGTGGCCCTGGCCTTCTTCCAGCACGAGAGCCAGTACTGCACCACCGGGCGCTGCGCCCGCGCCGACCTGCGCAACTGGGGCATGCTGCGCCGCCATATCAAGCCCCAGCGCAATGCCGGCACGAGCGAGGGTTTCGCCCGCTACGGCAGCTGGCACGACGGTGTGCGCGACTGGTGCGAGCTCATGCTCGGCTACGTCAACCGCGGCATGGAGACCGTCGAGGAGGCGCTCCCGGTCTACGCGCCGGGGAGCGACGGCAATACGCCAGGCGCCTATAGCAGCGCGGTCAGGCGGCAGGTGGCGGCCTGGTCGGGGCAGGGCGCGGGCGACCTCTCGCTGCGGGCCTATGACGGCCCACTCGACCAGGCCCTGGTCTCAGAGACCTTCCTGGCCGCCGCGGTCGAGTTCCACCCCACCTGGGCCTTCCACAACTATATGCTCTCCGAGGCCCACGCCGGCCGCCCCCTCGGCGCGCCGATCGACGAGAGCCGGGTGATCGATGTGGGCGGCAAGCGTTTCGCGGTGCAGGTCTTCGCCATCGACACCCTCTACACGCCCATTGCGCCCGACGAGGCCGAGACCAACTGGGGCGACGTGCGCCGCCTCAGCGAGCTCTTGCGCAAGGCGCCCGCGCCCACCCCGGCGCCGACGAGCAAACCGTAGCGGGGGGCGGAGCGCAAGTGCTATAATGCATGGGCAGCAACTTGTCGGCAGAACGAGACGGTATGACGCGTACCCATCCCTCACATGTGCGGGCCCTTGATGCCACGGGCGCCGTGGATCAGTTTCTCGCCGCGCCCGAGCTGAGCGGTGAACTGGCCCAGCAGGTTGCCCAGACCTTTCAGGCTCTTGGCGACCCGACGCGCGCGCGCATTGTTTACGCCCTCACCAAGGGCGAGCATAGTGTCGGCGACCTGGCGGCCATCGCCGCGATCTCGCCCTCGGCCACCTCGCACCAGCTCAAGACCTTGCGCGACCTGCGCATCGTCAAGCACCGCCGGGTCGGCACCCATATCTACTACTCGGTCGACGACGCCCACGTCAGCGCCCTCTTCCGCGAGGCCCTCCACCACCTCGCCCACGTCGCGTACGGGCTGCCCGACCACCCCGAAGAGGAGTAGCTCGCCGCCTTCGCGCCACAGAGCAGCGCTACGCAGCCTCTAGCCCGAACCGGTCGAGCAGCGCCGCGTCGGAGAGGATGCCCGCGCTCGGGCCGTCGTAGGCGATCGAGCCGGCCTCGAGCACCACCGTGCGCGGGAAGACCTCGGCGACCATGCGCATGTCGTGGGTCGAGACGATCATGGCCTGGGGCAGGCTGCGCATCAGCTCGATCAGGCCGCGCCGCGCCCGCGGGTCGAGGCCGGCCGACGGCTCGTCGAGGGCCAGCAGGGCCGGGTCCATCGAGAGCACGGTCGCAATGGCGATCCGCTTGCGCTGCCCGAGGCTCAGGTGGTGGGGCATACGCGGCTCGAAGCCGGCCATGCCCACCTGGCTCAGGGCCCGCGTCACCCGCTCGCGCACCTCGGCCTCGGGCAGGCCCATGTGCAGGGGCCCGAAGGAGACATCGTCGAAGACCGTCGGCGAGAAGAGCTGGTCGTCGAGGGCCAGCAGGGCCGGGTCCATCGAGAGCACGGTCGCAATGGCGATCC
>CAZKTU010000063.1:0-24691 GCA_964555675.1 uncultured Oscillochloris sp. | reverse complement strand
CAGGGGCCCGAAGGAGACATCGTCGAAGACCGTCGGCGAGAAGAGCTGGTCGTCGGGGTCCTGGAAGACCATGCCCACCTGGGCGCGTACCCGCCGCACCGTGCTGTCGTCGAGGTTCGCCCCCGCGACGACCACGGCGCCGGCCGCCGCCCGCAACACCCCGTTCAGATGCAGCAGCAGCGTGCTCTTGCCCGCGCCGTTGGGCCCCACCAGGGCCACCTTCTCGCCGGGCGCGATTGACAGCGAGACCGCGCGCAGAGCAACAGTCCCATCAGGGTAGGTGTAACTCAGCTCGCGCAGCTCGAGCATCGGCAGGGCCTGAACAGCGGCTGTCTCAGCAGAGATTTCGACGGCGTCGATCACGGGGGACCCTTCTAGAGAAGATAGGCGAAGAAGACGATCGCCGCCAGCAGGCTCGCGCCGACCAGCAGCAGCCCCTGCTCGCGCGCGTCCAGGGGTCGCGCGGTGAGGGCCCGCAGCTCGCCGCTGTAGCCCCGCGCGAGCATGGCCAGGTAGATGCGCTCGCTGCGCTCATAGGCCCGCAGGAAGAGCGTCCCGGCCATGCGCCCCACCACCGCGGCTCGCCAGACCACGCTACCCCCGCCCTTGCGCCCGGGCAGTTCGGCGGCGCGGCACTCGCGCGCCCGCAGCAGGCGCTGAGCCTCGTCGACCATCACGAACAGATAGCGGTAGGCGAACGAGAGGATGGCCACCATCACCTCAGGGAGCCGCAGAGCCCTGAGGGCGTACAGCACATCGGTGAAGTGGGTCGTCGCGGTGAGCAGCAGGGCCGCCTGCACCGAGAGCCACGACTTGATCACCACGCTGACGAAGGCGATCAGGCCCGCGTCTGTGGCGGTCAGCCGCAGCGGGCCGAGGGCGACGCTGAAGAGCTGGTTGCCCGGCCGCGCGAAGACCAGGGTCACGGCCACCAGCGCAAAGGGCAGCGCCACGAAGGCCCGGCCCAGGATCGTGCGCAGGCCCACCCGCGATTGCAGCACGGCCCACCAGATCAACAGGGCGCAGGCCAGCATCCCCGCCCACGCCCCCGGCGGCAGCAGGGCCAGGGCCAGCACGCAGGCCAGGGTCAGCAGCAGCTTCACCCGCGCGTCGAGGGCGTGGACGGGGCTCTGCCCGTCGATGAAGCGGTCGAGGCTCGAGCTCGAGAGCGCCATCGTCTAGTCGCCGCTGCCCTGGCTGCGGGTTGCCCCGCGCGCCAGAAGGGTAATCCCATAGACCAGCGCGAAGACGATCAGCAGGCCGACGATCCCCGAGAGGATGGTCGACAGCGGCCCGTCGAGGCCGGGGATACTGTAGTCGGGCAGCACATTGTAGGCCGGGTCCTGGGCCCGCTCGAGGAAGCCCTGGTCTTCGGCGACCCGCTCGAGGCCGTCAGGGCTCGACGAGGCCAGCGGCGAGAGGAAGGCCGCCCCGACCGCGAAGGCCAGGCCCACAGCGGTGACCGCGACCAGCGTGCCTCTGGCCGCCCCGCTCTGGGTCATCCCGGGCTTCATATAGGGTGCGAGGCTGCTCACCAGATCAGGGCGCGTGCTGCCCACGAAGGCCAGGGCCGCCACCGTGATCAGCCCCTCGCCGATGCCGATGAACGTATGCACGAACATCATCGCCGGGAAGACAATCGCCGCCGGCACGCCCGAGAGGGTCAACTGCATCGAGGTCAGCAGCGCGGCCACCATCACCGAGAGCCAGGCCGCGATGAAGCCAGAGGCCACCAGGCCCCAGGTCTTGCCGCCGAAGGCCCGCAGCAGCGGCATGCCCACCCAGTGGCCGATGGCCGCCGTCGCGATGCCCATATTGAAGATATTCGCCCCCAGGGCCAGCAGCCCGCCGTCCTGAAACAGCAGCGCCTGCAGCGCGACCACGCAGGCCATCACCAGCATGCCCGCCCACGGCCCGAGCAGCAGGGCCGCCAGGGCCCCGCCCAGCAGGTGACCCGAGGTGCCGCCCAGGACCGGGAAGTTCAGCATCTGGGCCGCGAAGATGAAGGCCGCCATGACCCCCATCAACGGCACCTGTCGCTCGTTCAGGCCCCCCACCCGCCGCACCGCCACGGCCAGACAGAGGACAGTCAGGGCCCACCAGAGCAACGCAACCGGCGCCGAGAGAAAACCGTCGGGGATGTGCAGGCCGAGCAGCATGTGCTGGGCCAGAGCCTCAAAAAGCATAGAAGTGCTCGCTCACTAGGGTCATTCACCACGAGTAGAGTGTGCAAGCATTATACTCCAGAACATATGGTTGCACAAGAATTTGCTTTCATCTATGTGTGCGTATATGCACACATAGACATATACAACCATAATCCCGATCAAAGGCTCAGTCCCCGCGCCTCCACCGCACTTTCATCGCATAAAACGCGCTGCACCCCGGCCCTTCCCCCTGGCTATTTGACCAGCACCTCGACCCTATGGCACGCGTTGTTCAGATAGCCTCTCTGGTTCCAGATTGCCGCTACAGGCTGCGTGGCGCCTTGGGCGTCCCTACCGCGCGCCAGAAGCGTATGGCTGCCCGGCGCGGCGCGCCAGCTGTAGCGGAACTCCCGCCACGCGTGCGCCCCCCTGTCCTCGCCCAGCTCGCACGGGCCCCAGCTGAGGCCCCCATCGGTGCTCGCCTCCACCCCGGCCACGCCCTGCCCCCCCGACCAGGCCCAGCCCCGCAGCTCGGCCGGGCCTGCCGCAATCGTCTGCCCCGCGCCCGGCGCCACAATCACCGACTTGATCTGTAGCGCGCGCACCTTGCCGTAGGCCGCGCCCGCCCGGTCATAGAGCACATAGCGCACCTGATTGAAGGGCGAAGCCGACTCGCAGTCGAGCACCCGGATCGTCGTGACCCACTTGACCCAGCTGACCCCGCCCCACCCCGGCACCACCAGGCGCACCGGCCCGCCGTGGGCCGGCGCCAGGGGCGCGCCGTTGAGGCTGTGGGCCAGCAGGCCGTCGGCCAGCAGCTTCTCGACCTCCACCCCGCGCACAAAGGGCTCGCCCCCGGCCCCGATGCACTCGGCCTGCACCGCCCCGGGGCGGACCCCGGCCGCCGCGAGCAGCGGGCCCAGCGGCGCGCCCGCCCACTCGCCACAGGCAACAGCGCCCTGACCCCACGGCAGCTCCTCGGGCGGCAGGTCGTCGCGCCCAAAGGCGGTGCGACCGTTGCCGCTGCACTCGAGCACAGCGGTGACGCTGCGCTGCGGCATGGCCAGCAGCTCGGCCAGACTCACACTCAGGGGTCGCTCCACCAGGCCCTCGATCGACAGGCGCCACGCGGCGGGGTCGACCGCGGGCAGGGCCTGGTGGTTGCGCATGAACATCAGCTCGACCGGGGTCAGCGCCGCTGCGAGGAGCGGCAGAGGCGTCTCAACATTCGGCGGCGTCGCGGTGATCACATTCAGGCGAGGGTCTTTACCGGTCACGGCGCACGCCTCCACATCATTCTGCGCTCCAGGCACCACTGCCATCGGACCTCCTTGTCCTGCATCGGCTTATGGGGCGTAGTATAATGGCATTCTCGCAACGTATCAGATGGGCATGCTGCCGGGATGATGGCGCGGGGCGACCGGCACGCGCGCCAGAGAGCCAATGGACACACGCTACCCCATCCCCGCGGACACGGCCCGGGTCGCGATCAGCGTGCTGAACTCGCGCTTCATCGCTACGGCCGGCCATACCGACAGCGTCGATGCGGCCAGAGCCATGATTGCCGCCGTCAGGGCCGAGCTGCCCGACGCCTCGCACCACTGCTACGCCTACCTGGTTGGCTACGGCGCCAGCGTGACGGCGGGCATGGGCGACGACGGCGAGCCGGCGGGCACCGCCGGGCGGCCGATGCTGGCGGTGCTGCGCGGCGCCGGCCTCGGCGATGTGACTGTGGTCGTCACCCGCTATTTCGGCGGGACGCTCCTCGGCACCGGCGGCCTGGTACGGGCCTACGGCGACGCCGTCAAGGCCGTGCTCGAGGCCCTGCCCCGCGCCGAGCGGGTCGAGCTGCGCTCGCTCGTCGCGCACCTCAGCTATGGGGCCTACGCGGCGGCCCGGCGGGCCCTCGAGAGCCACGGGGCCCTGATCGACGACGAGCAGTTCGGCGCCGAGGTGCGCCTGGCCGCTCGTATCCCCGCCGACGCCTACGGCCCGGCCACGACGGCCCTGGCCGAGGCCACGGCGGGCCAGGCTCGCCTAGAGGACTAGAGATAGCCGCCCATTGGCCTGAACGCACCCGGATCGATCTGCTACAATGCGCGTAGAGTCGCAGCCATGCCCAGGGGGCAGCGCATGCCGAGTCGAGTCCAGAACAGCGTGATCGTCCTGGTTGGTGTCGCCGCCGCCTGGTGGCTGCTCAGCGCCATGTTTGACCTGCTCGGGCGCTTCGCCGACGTGCTGGCGATCTTCGGCTTCGCCTGGCTGCTCAACCTGCTGCTCGAGCCGATGGTCGAGCGGCTTAGACACTGGTTCAAGGCCCCCTTCGCCTGGGGCCTCGGCTACCTGAGCGTCCTGCTCGTCCTCGCCGCCCTGAGCGCGCCGGTCGCGGCCCAGGCCAGCGCCCTGCCCGCGGCCCTGCCCGCGGCCATCGAGCAGACCACCCGCCAGATCGACAGTTTCCTGGTCTGGCTGCGCGAGCACCGCATCGCCGTGCCTGCCAACACCGAGCGCGTCCTCGAGAGCGGCGAGCTCGCCGAACAGGTCGGGCCGACCTTCCTCGCCTGGTCCCTGACTCTGCTCAGCCTGGGCGGGCAGTTCTTGCTCGTCGTCGGCGTCGCGGCGGCCATGTCCACCGGCGACGACTCGCTGCGCTCGATCATGCGGGCCCTGCTGCCCGAACGCTGGACCGGCGAGGCCCAGTGGCTCTACGACGATGTGCGCCGCACATACTCGGCGGCGATCCGTGGCCAGTTGGCGATCTGGGCTCTGGGCATGGCTCTGAGCCTGGGGGTCATGGCGGTCTTCCAGACGCCCGGCTGGATCCTCTGGATCGGCCCCCTGGCCCTGGTTCGCCTGCTGCCCTACCTCGGCGGCATCCTCGGCGGTGGCCTGACCATCCTGATCCTGCTCCTCAGCCTGCCCTGGCCCGCCTCGATCATCCCGGTCATCCTGGTCGTGATCGGCCAGAACATCATGGGCTATGTGGTCGAGCCCGTGCTACTTGGCCGCGTGCTCAGCCTCTCGCCCGGGCTGGTGCTCTTCGTGGTCCTGGTGGGCTGGAAGCTGGGCGGCATCACCGGCATCGCCTTCGGGGTGCCGGCCGTCGCCGTGGTGCAGGCCGTCGCCGAGCGCATCATCCGCCGCCGCGAGGGCCAGATCCATAGCCAGGCCCAGGCCGTCCCTCCGCCGCCCCCCGACGAGGGCCTCACCCGCGCACAGGCCCCGCCGTCGCTGCGCGAGAAGACCATCACGCCCCTCGAGTAAGCGTTGCTGTCCGCCTATGCTATAATCGCCCGACATGTACGCCCTCCACCCGTTCACCGCTCACTTTCCCCTCGCCCTGCTATTGGTGAGCGGGCTTTTTACGCTGCTCGCGGTGCGTCGCGGCGAGGCCGGCTGGGATACGAGCGCCTACCACTGCCTGCTGGTCGGCTGGCTGGCCGGGGTTGTCGCCCTGCTTAGCGGCACCTTCGACGCCGTGCGCCAGCTCGTCGGCCCCGAGGCGAGCGCCGATGCGTCGGCCCTCGGCTGGGTCAACGCCCACGCCTTCGTCAACCTCGGCGCCATGGCAATCTACGGCCAGGCCCTGCTCCGCCGCCGGCGCCGCCCCGACCTGCTCGCCGACCCCCTGGCCCGCCGCGGCTACCTGCGCCTCCACGCTTTCGGCGCGGCGCTCCTGCTGATCGGCGGCTGGCTCGGCGGGCACCTGGTCTATGTGCTGGGCCTCGGCGTGCAGCTCTGAGGCAATGTCGGCCTGCCTGGTCGGCATCGTAGAGATCGGTCGTCACATTCAGCGTCAAGCTCGGCCGATCTGGCGGCGCCGGGCGGCCACCGCAGCGCATCGGGAGTGGACTATGTTCGGCGTGCTGATGTATGGGATGCTCTACGCTGGCTTTCATTTCATGCGGCTGATCAGCTGGTTTCGCTGGCGCGCCGTAGGCCTCGAGAACCTGCCCCCTCGCGGTGACAGCGGCATGATCATCGTCATGAACCATGTGAGCTGGGTCGACATCCCGGTGATCGGCACGCTGCTGCCGTTCGAGTACCGGCTCTCGTGGCTCGCCAAGTCCGAGCTATTCGAGAACCCGGTCGCCGGCTGGTGGCTGCGCCAGATGATGGTCATCCCGATCAGGCGCGGCAAGCGCGACGTGGCCGCGATGGACACCGTCGTCGACGCCCTGAAGGCCGGGGCGGTGCTGCTGATCTTCCCCGAGGGCACGCGCAGCCCCAGCGGAGTCTTGCAGACGGGCCGCGGCGGGGCTATCCGTATGGCCATGCAGGCGGGGGTGCCCCTCGTCCCCATGGCCATCACCGGCACCGAGTACGGGCCGCGCGGGAGCTTCACGCGCAAGCCGGTGGTGCTGACGATCGGCAAGCCCTACAAGATCCCGCTCACGGTCGACGGCAAGATCCCGCCCGACCTGATGGATCAGCTCACCAACGAGATGATGCTGCAGATCGCCACGCTGCTGCCCGAAGAGCGCCGTGGCGTCTATGCCCCGCTCCTGGCCGCCCCCGAGGGCTCGTCCGCCGAGGCGTGAGGCCTCACGCTCAGGGCGCCACCTCGAGGAAGACCGCCCCGTCGGGGGCGCGCCCGGCCACCCAGCCGACGCCGGCCTCGGCCTCGACGCTCCACCACTGGTAGCCGTCAGCCTCGACCGGGCCGTCGCGCAGGGTCACCAGCGAGCCCTCGGGGATGCGGGCCGCCACCCGCGCGCTGAGGCCGGGGGCCTCGCGGGCCCGCAGCGGCGCCCCATTCAGGTTCACCACCCGCGCCGTGCCGCCCACGCCGAGGGTGACCGGGGCCGTCGGCGCGGCCGTCTGGGTCGGGCGGGCTGTCGGGGCCGCCGTGGGGCGCGCCGTCGCGACCCGGGTCGGCGCGCTGATCGGGGCCTGGCTCACAGCCGCGGGGGCCTCCTCGCGGCCGAGGAACCACCAGGCCCCGACCCCGAGGCCGAGGGCCAGGGCGAACAGCAGCAGCAGCGGCGCCGGCAGGCGGCCGGACGCGCGAGTGCGCCGGCGTGCGTCGTCGTAGCCGCGCCGGTAGTAGTAGTAGTGCTGGTAGTAGAACGAATTCAGCTCGTCGTGCTCGGCGTCGAGGGCGCCGCGCTCGTACATCTCGCTGTTGCTCGGCATAACCTCGAGGGAGCGCCGACGCCGCGGGTCAGCCGCGGCGCCGGTGCGAAAGCATAACTTCTGAGCGGGCCTACTTCAGGGCCAGGTCCTCGCGGCCGATCTCGCGCAGCAGCTTGGGGTACATCGTGTACACCGGCTCGACGGCGGGCAGCAGCTTGAGGATCTTGGGGATGGGACCTTTGGCGATGATCTGCCGGCGCGTCAGGGCGGCCATCAGGTTGACCTTGCCGTGCCAGAACTGGTGGGCGATGTCGGCCTTCATGGTCATCTCGACGTCGGGCTTGAGGGGGACCTCGCCCCAGAAGACGTCGCAGTAGGCCCCGGGCTGAGTCGGCGGGTGCGCAGCGTCGATCGTCGCGATACCGAAGGGCTCGTCATAGCGAAACTGGATGACGATCTTGCCCTCGCAGATCTTCGGTGCGACGCGGGCGTCGGTCTTCACCCGGTCATAGAGCGCGCCGAGGATCTGCTGCAGTTCGGCTTCGTCTTTGAAGTAGGCCATCAGCTTCTCCGTAGTGTAGATGCGCGCGACTCGGCGCGGCTGTTGCCGCCCCCCACACACATACGTCGCCCTGCGCGCAGATCAATCTTCGTTGCGCGATAATACCAGGAATCCGGGTCAGGCGCAAGGAGCCTTGACGCGCCGCGTCAGCCACCGAGACGCCCGACCTGCTCGCGCAGGCCCGCCAGCCAGGCCGCGCCCGCCATGGGGCGTCGGCCCGCCGGATGCAGCTCGCTCAGGGCCAGGGCGCCCGAGCCCGTGGCCACCAGCGGCGCGCCGTCGGGGGCCTGGCCGACCAGGGCCCCCGGCTGCTCCGGGCCGCTCCAGTCGGGATATACGGCGGCGGCGATGATGCGCAGGCCCTGCCCCTGCCAGGTGCTGAGCGCCCCCGGCCACGGGTCGTAGGCCCGGGTCATCCGCTCGATCACCAGGGCCGGCAAGGTCCAGTCGATCAGACCGTCCTCCTTTTTGAGCAGCTTCGTCAGCGTGGCCTGGCTATGCTCCTGGGGGCGCGGCTCGAGCACGCCGGCGGCGTAGGGCTCCAGCACCTCGACGAGCATGGTCGAGCCGAGGCGAAACAGCTCGTCCGTAAGAGGGCCGGCCCGCGCCGTGGGCTTGAGGGGCACAATCGCCTGGGCCAGGATCGGGCCGCTGTCCATGCCGGGGTCGAGGCGCATCACGCTCACCCCGGTCTCGCTGTCGCCCGCCATGATCGCCCCGGCGACCGGGGTGGGGCCGCGGTGCAGCGGCAGCAGCGAGGGGTGAATATTGAGAAAGCCCAGGGGCGGGATGGCCAGGACCGGCTTGCGCAGGATCTCGCCGTAGGCCGCGATCACCCCGACCTCGGGCGCAAGGGCCGCCAACTGGGCCACCACGGCCGGATCGCGCAGGGTCTCGGGCTGCAGCACCGGCAGGCCCAGAGCCTCGGCGGCCACCTTCACCGGGGGCGGGGTCAGCCGGCCGCCGCGCCCTGCGGGCCGGTCGGGCTGCGTAATGACGGCCAGCAATTCATGGCCGGCGGCCGCAAGGGCCTCAAGGGGATGGGCGGCGAAGGCCGGGCTGCCCATAAAGATTATTCGCATGGGGTGCTCCTTCGGACCTGTCAGTCGGCGCCGGTCTATAGTATAATCCGTCGCAGGGTCAGGGGGGCGGGCAACACGACAGACCGCGTCACCACCGATCACGCTTGTACCCAGCAGAGGCTGCATGGACGCCCTAGTCTTCGATGGCTCGCTCCGCTTCGCCCGCGACTACCCCGCGCCCACCCTCGTGCCCGGCGAGGCCCTGATCCGCCCTCACCTGGCCGGCATCTGCAACACCGATGTCGAGATCGTGCGCGGCTATATGGGCTTCCGGGGCGTCCTCGGCCACGAGTTCGTCGGCACCGTGGTCGCCTGCGAAGACCGCGCCTGGCTCGGCCGGCGCGTGGTCGGCGAGATCAACGCCGCCTGCCTGCGCTGCGCCACCTGCCTACGCGGCGACTACACCCACTGCCCCGAGCGGACCACCCTGGGCATCGACCGGCGCGACGGCGCGATGGCCGAGCTCGTCTCGCTGCCGATCGCCTGCCTCCACGCCGTGCCCGAGCAGGTCAGCGACGAGCAGGCCGTCTTCGTCGAGCCCCTGGCCGCCGCCGTCGAGATCCTCGAGCAGAGCCACCTGCGCCCCACCGATCGCGTGGCCGTGGTCGGCGACGGCAAGCTCGGGGCGATGATCGTCCAGACCCTGCGCCTGCCCGGCTGCGCCGTAACCCTGGTCGGCCGCCACCCCGAGCGCTGGCCGCTCTACCAGAGCATGGGCATCACCTGCGTCAGGGCCGAGGAGGTCGCGGGCCAACAGTTCGACCTGGTGGTCGACTGCACCGGCCAGCCCGCCGGCCTCGCGACGGCCCGCCGCCTCGTTCGGCCGCGCGGGCGGCTAGTGCTCAAGAGCACCTTTTTCGCCCCCTCCGAGCTGAACCTGACCGCCCTGGTCGTCGACGAGGTGCAGCTGCTCGGCTCGCGCTGCGGGCCCTTCGCGCCCGCCCTGCGCCTGCTCGAGCGCGGCCTGATCGCGACCGAGCCGCTGATCAGCGCGCGCTACCCCCTCAGCCGGGCCCTCGAGGCGATGACAGCCGCCCATGGGGCGATGAAGGTCCTGCTGCAGATCGGCAAATGGTAGCGACCATCCTCGTCGGTGACGATGATACCGACTTCTGCCGCCTGCTGGCACTATTGCTCGGGGCCTCAGGCTACAACGTGCTGCTGGCCCACGACGGCCACGCCCTCGTGCGCCTCGCGCAAGAGCAGATGCCCGACCTGCTGCTGGTCGACCTGGTGATGCCCCAGCTCGACGGCTACGAGGCCCTGCGCCAGCTGCGCAACGACACCCGCACGGCCCACATCCCCATGATCGTGCTCACGGCCCGCGGCGCACCCGGCGACCTGGTCAGCGGCTTCGCCAGCGGCGCCGACGACTATATCACCAAGCCGGTCACCGGCGAGGAGCTGATCGCCCGCATCGGCGGCCACCTGCGCCGCGCCGCCAGACGCCCGGTCCACAGCCCCCTCACCGGCCTGGCCGGCAACCAGCTGTTGATCGAGGAGATCCGCTACCGCCAGCGCCGCGACGAATCGTTCGCGCTGCTCCACCTCGATCTGACGGCCTTCAAGGCCTTCAACGATACCTACGGCTTCGCCCGCGGCGACCGCGCTATCCACACCCTGGCCGAGGGCCTGCGGGCCACCCTCCTCGCCAGCCCCGACCAGGGCGCCTTCCTCGGCCATATCGGCGGCGATGACTTCGCGGTTGTCTGCGGCCCCACAGCCGCCGAGCGTTTCTGCCGCGACGCGATCAGCCGCTTCGACGCTATGGCCCCTTTGCTCTACGACCAGGACGACCGCGAACGCGGCTATCTGCAGAGCCTCGACCGCGACGGCGCCCTGCGTCGCTTCAGCTTGATGGCCCTGGCGATCGGCGGGGCCCTGCATACCCCTGGCCGTTTCGCCGACCCCGACAGCCTCGGCAGACGCGTCGCCGAGATGAAGCAGCAGGCCAAACAGCGCGGCGTCAGCGCCTTTGTCATCCACACGGCCGACGCCCAGCCGCCGGTCACAGGCCCCTAGCGCCCCCCTATCCTGGGCTGTAAGCGCTTTCCCCACCCCACTGCCCGATGATCCTCAGCTCAAGTGCACCCCCCTATTGATCTCCGCCCAAAATCGCTTACAATAGTTCGTAAAGGTTGAGGGCTTGCCTCCTGCCCCTGCCTCGTGCCACTTAGTGACAGAGGAGCCCGTCTCGATGGACATGCTGCCGCTCCTGGGATTGTTGATCCTCCTCGCCGCCGCCGTCGGCGTCGCGCTCTTCCTGCGCCGGCGCGCCCTCGCCACCCAGACACCCGCCACGCCCGAAGCGATCCTCGACATGGAGACGCAGGAGCAGAACGGCGCTACCGTCGCCGACCTCCCTGAGGGCTCCGAGCCCCCCGTGCCCTGGTACAGGCGCACGGGTCTGCTCGCCGTCCTAGGCTCCCTCCTGTTCCTCGGGGCCCTGCTGGCCGGCTCGGCGCTCTATAATCTGGCGACCGCGCGCTCCCCCGAGCGCTTCGTCGTGCTCGTGGCGCCCTTCGCCGACGGCGGCGACGGGCAGACCGGGCGCAATGTGGCCGGCGAGCTGGCCACCCTGCTGAGCGAGGTCACCCGCGGCGCGATCACCACGGGCGTGGCAGCCTCCAGCCCCGCCACCCCCGAGGAGGCCCTGGCCCTGGCCACGACGGCGGGCAGCGATCTGCTGATCTGGGGCGATGTCGAGCCGGGCGGGATGCTCAACGAGGCAACACTGCGGCCCCGCCTGATCTACACGCCAACCGGCCCCTACGCCCCCAACGCCTGGGACGGCTACCTGGGCCGCTTCGCCATGCCGCGCAGCTACACGCTGACCACCGAGCCGGTGAACGGGCAGGCGGTCCTCGCGCCCCTGGTGGTGGCCCTCTACGACTATGCCCGCGGCCAGCCCGACCTGGCCTACCTCGGCCTCGAGCGGCTGCTGCAGAACTACCCCAGCCTGAGCGCGCCCCTGCCCCGGGCCCTGCGCGGCAATATCCTCTGGGCGCGCGGCTTCTCCAGCGAGGCCGCCAACGAGTACCGCCTGGCCCTGACGGCGCCCTCAGACGAGCAGGCCCTGCTGGCCAATAACTTGGGCGCCATCCTGCAGGATGCCGGCGACCCCGGGGCCCTCACCGCCTACGCCGAGGCCGTGCGCCTGCTCGACGGCCGCGACCTGGGCGAGCTGCGGGCCAACCTGGGCGCCCTCGCCCTGCGCGAGCAGCGCCCGGGCGACGCGGCCATCGAGCTCGAACAGGCCCGTAACCTGATGCCCGCCCACATGCCCCTGCTGCTCGACCTGGCCGCCGCCTACCGCGACAGCGGTCGCCTCGACGAGGCCGCCCAGACCCTCACGGCCGCCGCCGAGCAGCGCGGCGTCGACGCCCGCCTGATCCCGCCCGTCTATAGCGCCACCTATAACCAGCGCAGCCAGGCCGCCCTCGACGAGCAGCTGGCCTTGCTCGACCTCGCCCGCGAGCTGCAGGCTCAGGGCCCGATCGTCTGGGAGCTGGAGGCCGCCGCGCCGCAGCCCGCCGCGGTGATCAGCGCCCTCAGGGATCGCCTGAGCAGCGCCGCCGACCAGAGCGAGCAGGCGGTGAGCCAGTGGCGTCGCCGCTCGGCATCAGAGAGCGCGGCCTTCTCCGGCACCGGCCTGGTGGCCACGGGCCAGGCCGAGCGCGTCGAGCTGCAGGCCGGCCGCCAGCGCTACTACCAGGCTCTGGTCGGCTCCGAGCTCGAGCGCGATGGCCCCGCCCCCGCCCGCGATATTTTCGGCGCCATCTTCAGCGGCCGCGGCGGCGGCAGCCCTAGCCTGGCCACCCTCGAGCCCCTGCTGCAGGTCGCGCCGAATAACCCCGCGCTCCATCTGGCCGCCGGGCGCTCGCAGCGCTTCCTCAAGCAGCTCGACGCGGCCGACCAGAGCTACGACCGGGCGATGAACCTCGCCCCTCAGCAGCCAGAGAGCTACTTCGGCAAGGGCATGGTCGCCCACGACCGCGGCGACATGGCCCGCGCCACCGAGCTGCTCAACCTGTCACTCGACCGGAACGGCGCCTTCTTCCCCGCCCGCAACGAGCTGGCCCGTCTCGCCGAAGAGCGCGGCGACTGGGCCGCGGCGATCGAGCAGCGCCGCGCCCTGCTCGAGGTACGCCCCGGCACGCCGAGCGCCGTGGCCCTCGCCCAGGACCTGCGGCGCTCGGGCCAGGCCGGCTGGCAAGAGGCCGAGCAGATCCTGATCCCCCTGAGCGGCGCGAGCGCCGAAGCTGCCATCGAGCTGGCGCGACTCTACAACGATGCCGGCAAGCCCGATGCGGCGCTCGACGCCTATCGGGACGCCCTGGAGATCGACCCGCGCAATACGGTCGCCGCCTTCGAGCTCGGCGAGTCCCTGGCCGCCAAGGGCGAGTACGCCGCCGCCGAGCGCTCGCTGCGCGACGCCCTGCGCTTCGACGAGACCAACCTCGGGGCGCGCCTGGCCCTGGCCGACCTCTACCAGGGGCCCCTCGCGAACCCGGGGCGGGCCGAGCGTGAGTATAGCGCGGCCCTCTCGCAGGGCCTGCGCGACGCCGAGCGCCTCGAGCAGATTGGCGATGCGGCGCGCACGAATGGCAACCTCGACCAGGCCATCAGGGCCTACGGCGACGCCCTGCGGGTGAGCCCGAGCGACCCCGAGCTGCACTACAAGCTCGGCCTGGTCAACCACGAGCGGGGGCGGCGCGCACCTGCGGTCGATCAGCAGAACCAGGTGATCGCCCTGACCGAGAACCCGCCCACCGCCGAGTTGGCCGCCCTGCGGGCCTCGGCCCTGATCGCCCTGGGCGACCTGTCCCGCGAGGACGGCGACCTCGCCGACGCCAACAGCTACTATGGCCAGGCCCTGCAGATCGACGGGAACCGCGTTGAGGCCCAGCTCGGCCTGGGGCTCTCGGCCGTCGGCCAGGGCAACTGGGGCGTGGCCCACGGCTACTTCGAGACGGCCGCCGCCCTGCCCGGCGGGGGCGAGAGCGCCGCGGCCCAGTTCTGGCTCGCCGAGAGCCTGCTGCGGCGCGGCAGCTACCAGGCGGCCACCGACCGCTATAACGCCGCCCTGGCTCTGCAGCCCGACTTCCCCGAGGCGTATCTCGGCCTGGCCCAGGCCCGCTTTGGTCAGCCCGAACGCGCCGGCGCCCTCGAAGAGGCCCTCGAGCTGGTCAATACGGGGCTGCGCCAGCGCCCCGTCTTCGCCGAGGCTCTGCTCTTTAAGGGCAAGCTGCTCCAGACGGCCGGGCGCTTCGACGAGGCCCGCTCGGCCTACGACCAGTCGATCTCGGCGAACAGGCGTATCGCCGAGAGCTACTACCGGCGCGGTGTGCTGCACATCCAGGACGGTAACTACGACCAGGCGGTCGGCGACCTGAGGCGGGCGGCCGAGCTCCAGCCGAACTTCCCCGAGGCGGCCTACTGGCTGGGGCGGGCCTACTACGCCCAGGGGCGCCTCGACGACGCCCTCGGCGCCTTCCGAAACGCCATCCGCTACAATGGCAACTACACCGACGCGATCTTCTACAGTGGCCTCGTGGCCGAGGATATGGGCCGCACCGCCGAGGCGATCAGCGCCTACAGGACGGTGATCCAGATCGACTCTGGCGGCGACCTGGCGGCTCGCGCTCGGACACAGCTCGACCGCCTGACCTGATGCGCTCGTCTCCCTCGCGTCGAGCAGCCCAATCCCGCCGGAGCACAGGACAGCGCCGGCGCGAATAGTGTGAGCGACCATGACCTCGCTGAAACCATGACCTCGCTTAAGCAGTACCGCCTCGCGCTGCAGATCTTCCAGTCGAACCGGCTGCGGCGCGACTACAATGATCTCGCCGAGATCCCGCAGTACGAGCCGGTGGGAGAGTTCTTCTTCAGCGAGATGTATGGGCCGCGCGACTTCGCCGACCGCGATGCGGGGGCCAGACGGCTCCAGCACATCATCCAACTGCTGCCGGGGGTACGCCTGGACGACGTCGAAGAGGTGCTCAGCCTGCTCGACCTGACGAATCGGCTCGACGAGCAGCTGGCCCGCTTGATGCTCGGGCGGCAGACGGGCACCGACTTCGACGAGGCGACCTACGACCAGTGTTATCGGGCCGCCGATAACTACCCCGAACGGGCGCGTCAGCTCGAGCTCGTGAACAGTAGCCTGTACAACGTCTTCCGCCTCTCCCGCTCGCAACTGCTCGGCGTCGGGCTCCATCGCTCCCGGCTGCTGGCGCGTCTCGCCGGCATCGAGGCGGCCCACACCTTCCTCGTCAAGGGCTACGACGCCCTGCGTGGCGTTGACGACATCAGCCGCTTCGCCGAGACGGTCTACACGCGCGAGCTCGAGCGGCTGAACCGCATCTATGGCCGCTGAGTTGCCCGAGGCTTTATGACAAGTCGCCCCCTGGAAGCCCTGCTGCCCGAGCTGATCGCCGTGCCGGCCGGGGCGTTTCTGATGGGCACGCCCGAGACTTCCCTGAGTGACCTGGCGCGGCGCTACGGGGGCACCCGCGAGAGCTACCGCGAGGAGTCGCCGCAGCACTGGGTGAGCCTGGAGGCCTTTGCGATCGCGCGCTCCCCGGTGTGTAACGCCCTCTATGCCGTCTATGTCGAGGAGGCGGCCGCAAGGCCCCCCCTGCTCTGGCGCGGCAGCACGCCCCCCGCGGCGCTCCTCGACCACCCCGTCGTCGACGTGAGCTGGGAGGAGGCCGGCGCCTTCTGCCGCTGGCTCTCCAGCCGGCTGCCTCCTGCCGCCTTCCGCCTGCCGACCGAGGCCGAGTGGGAGCGGGCGGCCCGCGGCGATGACGGGCGCTCGTTCCCCTGGGGCGAGAGCTTCGACCCTCAGCTGGCCAACACCCGCGAGGGCGGCGCGGCACGCACCAGCCCGATTGGCGCCTACCCCGCCGGCGCGAGCCCACTGGGGGCCCTCGATATGGCCGGCAACGTCTGGGAGTGGACGAGCTCGCTCGACGCCCGCTACCCCTACAGGGCCGACGACGGCCGCGAGGCGCCCGACGGCGTCGGCCGGCGCATCATGCGCGGCGGCTGCTACGCCAACCCCCACGGCTACGCCCGCTGCGCCTGTCGCTTCAGGCTGCCACCCACAGTCCGCAACGAATTCACCGGCTTTCGGTTGGCGCGGGGGTAGCGGCGCTGCAACCCTTCACCAGAAATCTGCTATGATGGCGCCCATTCTAGGGGGCTGGCAAGGAGCAGAGCATGTCGGTGAAGTATACGCGCTGGCTGCGCAGCTATGTGGGCCATCAGCGCATCCTGCAAGTGCGAGCGAGCGCCTTTGTCCGCGATCAGGCCGGGGCCGTGCTGCTCTGCCGGCGCGCTGATGTGATGCTCTGGGATGTGCCCGGCGGCACGATCGGCCTGGACGAGGTGCCGGCCCGCGGCATGGCGCGCGAAGTCCAAGAGGAGAGCGGCCTGCTGCTCGAGGCCGAGCGCCTGATCGGCATCTACGGCGGCCCCGAGTTCCACTGGACCTACCCGAACGGCGATCAGGCCCAGATCCTGGCTATCTTCTTCGCCGCGCGGATTGTGGGCGGCGAGCTTCGCCCGGCCGGCCACGAGAATGTGAACGTGGCCTTCTTCCCGCCCGAGCATTTCCCCCCCCTCGTCCCGCGCACCCGCCGCATGCTCAGCGATGCCCTGGCGGGCAACGGCGAGGCCGCCTTCGACCAGTAGGCCGGCCTCCTGACGCCCGCCCTCGCTCATGATATCGTGCCTTGGGCATCGAGACTCAGGTCCCCCCTGCCTTCCACAACGCCGTCGAAGGTCTGGGGGCTATGACACCAGCTACGCCACCTGGATCAGGTCGATCTGAGGAATCTCTATGCGCTCTAGCCGACTGATCGCCGCCGTCGCCGCCCTGCTGCTGCTGGTCTCGTGTGGCGCACCGCCCGCCGTGACGCCCACAGAGCCGCCCACCCCGACCGACGCTCCTAGCGCTGCGCCTGCCGCCCAGGGGCAGGTGCTGCGCCTCGCCACCACCACCTCAACCGCCGACTCGGGCCTGCTCGAGGCCATCCTGCCCGCCTTCGAGGCCGCCAGCGGCGCCAGGGTGGAGGTGATCGCCGTCGGCACCGGGCAGGCGCTCGAGCTGGGCGAGAATGGCGACGTCGACGTGGTGCTCGTCCACGCCCGCCGCCGCGAGGATGCCTTCGTCGAGGCCGGCCACGGCGTCAATCGCCGCGACGTGATGTACAACGACTTCGTGATTGTCGGCCCGGCCGCCGACCCGGCCGGCGTCAGCGCCGCGACAACTGCCAGCGAGGCTTTCGGCGCGATCATGGCCTCCGAGGCGCCCTTCGCCTCGCGCGGCGACGAGAGCGGGACCCACACCAAAGAGCTGAGCATCTGGGCCTCTACGGGCGTCACGCCCACCCAGACCCTGAGCTGGTACCGCTCCCTCGGCCAGGGCATGGGCGAGACACTGATCGCCGCAAACGAGCTCGGCGCCTATACCCTCGCCGACCGCGGCACCTGGCTCGCGAGCCGAGCGAACCTGCCGGAGCTGAACCTGCTCTTCGGCGGCGAGAAGATCGACGCCAACCCCGACAAGGCGCTCTACAACCCGTACGGGGTCATCCCGGTCAACCCGGCTACACACCCCACTGTGAATAACGCCCTCGCCGAAGCGTTCGCCGCCTGGCTGACCGGCCCCGAGGCCCAGGCCGCCATCGGGGCCTTCGGCGTAGAGACCTTCGGGCAGCCCCTGTTCTATCCGGCCGCATCCCCATGAACGACCTGATCGATGGGCTGCGCCAGGGCCTCGCGCTGCTGTTTGGCGGCGATGCCGCCACTCTGGAGATCATCAGCCTGTCGCTGTACGTCTCGGGCGCAGCCCTCGCCCTGAGCGCCCTTCTCGGCCTGCCCCTCGGGGCCCTGCTGGCGCTGCGCTCCTTCCCCGCCCGCCGGATTCTGGTGGCCCTAGTGTACACAGGCATGGGCCTGCCGCCCGTGGTCGTAGGCCTCTTCGTCTACCTGGCGCTCTCGCGCAGTGGGCCCCTGGGCGAGCTCGGGTGGCTCTTCACCCCGCCGGCGATGATCGTCGCCCAGACGATCATCAGCCTGCCCGTGGTCGCCGGGCTGACCATGGCCTCCATCCAGGGCGTCGATCCGGCCCTGCGCCTGCAGCTGCGGGCCCTCGGCGCTTCCCCCGGCCAGGTGACCCGCGCCCTGCTCTGGGAGGCCCGGGCCGGCGTGCTGGTCGCCCTGATCGCCGGCTTCGGCGCGATCATCTCTGAGGTCGGCGCGGTGATGCTCGTGGGCGGCAATATCGCCGGCTCGACTCGTGTGCTCACTACAGCGATCGTGCTCGAAACACGCAAGGGCGACTTCAGCCTGGCTCTGGCCCTGGCCTTCGTACTTCTGGCGATCACCTTCGTGATCAATGCCGCGGCCCTGCTGCTCCAGCAGCGCCTCGCCCGCCGATGAGTGGCTACCTCGTCAGCAATGTGCTCAAGCGCTACGGCGAACGCACGGTGCTGCGGGTCGGGCAGCTACAGGTCGCGCCCGGGCGCACCCTGGCCCTGCTAGGCCCAAGCGGCGCCGGCAAGTCGACCTTGCTGCGCCTGCTCAACTTCCTCGAGGCCCCCGACGCGGGGCAGCTCACGTACGATGGCAGACTCGTGCCGTCCGAGGGGCCGCCCATGGCTGTCAGGCGCCAGGTGACCACGCTCTTTCAGCGCCCGCTCTTGCTCGACGCGACGGTCTGGGACAACGTCGCATACGGTCTGCGGCTGCGCGGGGGCTACAATCGCGCGGCCGTCGCGGCGGCCCTCGCTCAGGTGGGCCTGACACACATGGCCCGGGCGGCGGGGCGGACCCTCTCGGGCGGCGAGGCCCAGCGCGTGGCCCTGGCCCGCGCCCTGGCGATCGAGCCGCGGGTCCTGCTGCTCGACGAGCCAACGGCCAACCTCGACCCGGCCAACGTGGCGAGCATCGAAGCCATCGTGCGCGAACTGGGCCGGCAGGGCACGACCGTGGTGCTCGTCACCCACAACCTGTTCCAGGCCCGCCGCATGGCCGACGACATCGCCCTGCTGATTGCGGGCGAGCTGGTCGAGTCTGGGCCGGCCACGCGCCTCTTCGAGCGCCCGAGCGACCCACGGACAGCCGCATTTCTCGGCGGCCAGATGGTGTACTGAGCGGGGCGCAGGGCCGGCTCATCCCCTCCCCAGCACATAGTGCAGCGGCGCGGGCTGGCGGGCCAGGCCCTTGAGCTCGAGCACGGCGAGGGCCGCGGCGGTGGCGTGGGCGGGCAGCCCGGCCTCGCGCCCCAGCTCGTCGATGTGGCGCGGTTCGCCCGTCAGCAGGGCCAGCAGGGCGGCCTCGACCGGGTCGGCGGGCAACTCGGCCCTGGCCTCGCGCTGCACTGTGGCCGCGGTCAGGTCGAGGTCGGCCAGGATATCGGCGGCGCCGCGGGCGAGGGCCGCCCCGCTGCGGATCAGCCTGTTGCAGCCCGCGCTCTGGCGAGCGAAGATCGGCCCTGGCGCCGCGAAGACGTCGCGCCCCTGGTCGAGGGCGAAGCCGACAGTGATCAGGGCGCCGCTCTGCTCGCCGGCCTCGGCAACCAGAGTGGCGCGGCTGAGGCCGCTGATCAGCCGGTTGCGCGGCGGGAAGTTCGCGGCCGTGGGCATGGTCCCGAGGGGGTAGTCACTAACCAGGGCGCCGTGCTCGACGATCCGCTCGGCCAGGCGGCGGTTGCGTTCGGGGTACGGCAGGTCGACCCCGCTGCCGAGGACGGCGATCGTGCGACCATCGGCGGCCAGGGCGGCCTCGTGGGCGAGTGTGTCGACGCCCAGGGCCAAGCCCGAGACCACCGTGACGCCGGCGCTCGCGAGCTCTCCGGCGATGCTGTAGGCGACCTCGCGCCCGTAGGCAGTCGGGGCCCTGGTGCCGACCACGGCCACCGCCCAATCGTCGGCGGGAAGCAGGCCGCCCCGCACATAGATCAAGGGCGGCGCGCCGGGAATTTCGCGCAGCAGTGCCGGGTAGGCCGCGTCGTCGAGGGTCAGCAGCGTCACGCCGAGGCGGGCCGCTCGCTCGAGCTCGGCGTCGAGATTGAGGCGGGCCCGCGTGGCGAGCAGCGCGGCGCTGCTCTTGCCGTCGAGGCCCGCCGCGGCGAGCTCGAACGGGTCGGCGTGCCAGGCGGCCGCCAGCGAGCCGCAGCGCTCGACAAGGCGCGCCAGCCGCGACGGGCCGATGCCGGGGGTCAGGTTGAAGCCAAGGTAGTAGCGCGTGTGCTCAGGGTACATACCCATATACCGCACGGCGACGCCCAGAGATACGCCAAGCAGGAATATTCATCAAATAGACATTCGTACATGTCTAGATAGTAATGAGCGTCACCACATTCTGTGCTAGGATAGGTTTGCCGCCCCCCGACGGTATCTTTGAAGAAGTGTCTGGCACTTAAGGCTGATTACAGCACAAAGGCCTCGTCGCCATGAGGGCGCCGTACCGCTCACTTCCCTCTAGAACCCCTGTTCCCTATGCCCGACCACTATGCGGCGTCAGGCTTCTTCGTAAACGACGAATGCCAGGCTGCCTACCCCCGGACGAGCCCCACCTTCCTGCCGGCAAGAAACTTCGCTTCCCGAAGCAGGTTTGTTCTGGTCGCGGGGTTTCGTTATAGTATCCTCAGAATAGTCTTCCGCCTGATGATCGACACAGAGCTACGCTGCACATTGTAAGGAGGTCTCACTCCAGAATCAGGCTCTCGCGTGGGCAACTAGGCGTCTACCCTGCATGGCCTCAGGCCACACTTTACTCATCAACACGAAGGAGTAGTTATGTCTCAAGCCAAATGTCGCTTTTGCAGCACGCCACTTCACGATATTTTTGTCGATCTTGGCATGTCGCCGCTGGCAAATGCCTACCTGCGCCAGGATCAACTGCTGCGGATGGAGCCCTTCTATCCTCTGCAGCTCTATGTGTGCGAGCAGTGCTTTCTGGTGCAGCTCGACGAGTTCGAAAGCCCCGACCAGATTTTCAGCGACTACGCCTACTTCTCTTCGTACTCAGAGACCTGGCTCGAGCACGCTCGTAACTACAGTCTCGACATGCTGAACCGGCTGCAGCTGGATAAAACGAGCAAGATCGTCGAGATCGCCAGCAACGACGGCTATCTGCTACACAACTTTGTCAAGCTCGGCATCCCGGTGCTAGGGATCGAGCCCGCGGCCAATGTGGCCGAGGTGGCGATCAAGCAAGGCATCCCGACCCTGACCAGGTTCTTCGGCGCCGAACTGGCCCGCGAGCTGGCCGCAGACGGTGTGCAGGCCGACCTGGTGATCGGCAACAATGTGCTCGCCCATGTCCCGCAGCTCAATGATTTCGTCGCAGGCCTGAAAATCGTGCTCAAGCCCGACGGCGTGATCACGATGGAGTTCCCGCACCTGCTCCGCCTGATCAGAGAGCGGCAGTTCGATACGATCTATCACGAGCACTTCTCGTATTTCTCGCTGATCACCGTCGAGCGCATTTTCGCCCACCACGGGCTCACGATCTTCGATGTCGACCAACTCCTCACCCACGGCGGCTCGCTGCGCATCTACGCTCGCCATAGCGAGTCTGAGGCCCACCCCGTGACCGCCCGCGTGCAAGAACTGCGCGAGACCGAGATTGAAGAAGGCTTCACCGATCTGGCCTACTATGCCACCTTTGCCGAGGCCGTCAAGCAGATTAAGAGCGACGTGCTCTCCTTCTTGATCGAGGCCCGCCGCCAGGGCAAGACGGTGGTCGGCTACGGCGCGCCGGCCAAGGGCAATACCCTGCTCAACTACTGCGGCATCGGACGCGACTTCCTCGAGTATGTCGTGGATCGCAGCCCCTATAAGCAGGGCCTGTTTCTGCCCGGCACGCATATTCCAATCTGCGACCCCTCAATGATCGATAAGACGCGCCCAGACTATGTGCTGGTTCTGCCCTGGAATCTCAAGGACGAGATCATCCATCAGGAGCGTCACATCCTCGAGTGGGGCGGCCAGTTCGTGATTCCGATCCCGTCGGTGCAGGTGCTGCCCGGCCCGCAGGCCAGCCTGAGCGACACAGGAGCGGAACAGGTGGTTGTGGAAAAGGTCACGGTGTGAGGAGCCGATGAGTGTAGACACCCCAGCGACGCCGGCTGAGGCCGGCGTCGCGATGTACCAGCTGATCGCCGAGCTCTTCCCGATCTGTCGCAGTATCACCGGCGACGGCATGCGCGCCACACTGCGGCGAGTCGGCGAGCTCATTCCGCTGACCATGCATGAGGTGCCGAGCGGCGCCCCAGTCTTCGACTGGACGGTGCCCAAGGAGTGGAACATCCGCGACGCCTATATCGCCAACGGGCGCGGCGAGCGGATCGTCGACTTCCAGCGCTCAAACCTCCACGTCGTCAGCTATAGCACCCCCGTCCGGCGCCGCATGAGCCTGGCCGAGCTGCGCCCGCACCTGTTCAGCCTGCCCGAGCAGCCCGAGCGCATCCCCTACCGCACCTCGTACTACAAAGAGACCTGGGGCTTTTGCCTGCCCCACGCGCAGCTTGAGGCGCTGCCCGACGAAGAGTATGAGGTGGTGATCGACGCGACTCTGGCCGACGGCGCGCTGACCTACGCCGAGTGCGTCTTGCCGGGCGAGTTGGCCGACGAGGTGCTGATCTCGTGTCACGCCTGTCACCCATCGCTGGCCGACGATAACCTCTCGGGCATCGCCGTGGCGACCATGCTGGCCCGACACCTGGCGGAACGGCCGCGCCGCTTCACCTACCGCTTCGTCTTCATCCCCGGCACGATCGGCGCAATCACCTGGCTGGCCCGCAACCCCGACGCGGCCAGCAGGGTACGCCACGGCTTCGTGCTGACCTGCGTCGGCGACCCCGCCCCGGTGACCTACAAGCGCAGCCGGCGCGGCCAGGCCGAGGTTGACCGGGCCTTCGTGCAGGCGCTCAAGCAGAGCGAGCGACCGCACACGCTGATCGACTTCTTCCCCTACGGCTACGACGAGCGCCAGTACTGCTCGCCTGGCTTCAACCTGCCGGTCGGCTGCATGATGCGCTCGCAGCACGGCACCTTCGCCGAGTATCACACCTCGGGCGATAACCTCGACTTTGTGCGGCCCGAGGCCCTGGCCGACTCGCTCGAGCTATGCACAACCGTGCTGGACATCCTCGAACGCAACCAGACCTACATCAGCACGAACCCGCACTGCGAGCCGCAACTCGGCAAGCGCGGCCTGTACGGCTCGGTGGGCGGCTACTCGCCACAGCTCTACCAGCTCACCATGTTGTGGGTGCTGAATCTGTCGGACGGCGAGCACTCGCTGCTTGAGGTCGCCGAGCGCAGCGGCGCGCCATTCGCCATGGTGGCGGACATCGCCGCGCGGCTCGTTGAGCACGGGCTGCTCGTACCCACTGAATCAGTGACGGCATAAGTAAGGAGGACGCCATGGACTTCACCCACAGCAAGGCGCTGCAGCCGAAGGCCCACGCGCTCATCCCAGGGGGCGCCCACACCTACGCCAAGGGCGACGATCAGTACCCCGAGCTCTCACCCGGCTTCATCGCCCGGGGCGCGGGCTGCCACATCTGGGACGTCGACGGTAACGAGTTTATTGAGTATGCCATGGGCCTGCGGGCGGTCACCCTGGGCCACGCCTACCCGGCGGTGGTCGAGGCGGCGGCGCAGCAGATGCTGCTCGGCGTCAACTTCAACCGCCCCGCGGCGATCGAGATCGAGGCCGCCGAGGCGCTGCTGAGCTTGGTCCCCGGCGCAGACATGGTCAAGTTCGTCAAAGACGGCTCGACGGCGACGAGCGCCGCGGTGACCCTGGCCCGCGCGGTCACCGGGCGCGACATGATCGCGATCTGCGGCGACCACCCCTTCTACTCGTACAACGAGTGGTTCATGGGCACGACGCCGATGACGGCCGGCATCCCCGAGCAGCTGCGCTCGCTGACGCTGAAGTTCCGCTATAACAACCTGGCGAGCGTCGAGGCGCTGTTCGCGGAGCACCCCGAGCGGATCGCCTGTGTGATCCTCGAGCCGGCCAAGGGCGAGGAGCCCGCCGACGGATTTTTGCACAAGCTGCGCGACCTCTGCCATCGCCATGGGGCGCTCTTCATCCTGGACGAGATGATCACCGGCTTCCGCTGGCACAACGGCGGCGGCCAAGCCTACTACGACATCGTGCCTGACCTCTCGACCTTCGGCAAGGCCCTCGGCAACGGCTTCGCGGTCTCGGCCCTGGTCGGCAAGCGCGAGTACATGGAGCTGGGCGGGATCAACCACGACCGCGAGCGGGTCTTCATGCTCTCGACTACCCATGGCGCCGAGACCCACGCCCTGGCCGCGGCGATTGCGACGATCGACGTGTATAAGCGCGAGCCGGTGATCGCGCACCTCGAGCGACAGGGACGCCGGCTGCGCGCGGGGATCGAGCAGGAGATCGCCCGCAATGGGCTGGAGGGGCACTTCCTGGTGCTTGGCAAGCCCTGCGCGCTGGTCTACGCCACGCGCGACCAGGAGAAGAAAGACTCGCAGCCCTTCCGCACGCTGTTCCTGCAGGAGACGATCAAGCGCGGGTTGCTCATGCCCTCGCTGATCGTCAGCTACTCGCACAGCGACGAGGACATCGACCGCACGATTGCGGGGATCGGCGGGGCGCTCGAGGTCTACCGTCAGGCCCTGGAGTTCGGGGTCGAGCGCTTCCTGGTCGGCAAATCGGTCAAGCCGGTGTTTCGTAAATACGCGTAGTAGCAAACCAAGTTTGCTACTACGCAGGGGCGTTCTTCGAAGGGGCCTGCGGCCCCTCCGAGCCTCCCCGCC
>CAZKTU010000062.1:2319-29691 GCA_964555675.1 uncultured Oscillochloris sp. | reverse complement strand
ATATCCGCGAGACCATCCCCTTCCCGCGTATGCTTTACCGCATTTATCCCTAGTAGACAGGTCGGGCTACTCTGCGGGGCGGGGGCGCACACGGGGTGGGGCGCACACGGGGTGGGGGCGCACACGGGGTGGGGCGCACACATGGGTGCGCCCTTACCGGAGGCGGCTACCTGTCAGAGTAGCTCGGACAGTGTACTAGTTGTGACAGAGAGGCGTCTATTGGCAGTTCTGACCAAAGACCAAAGACCAAAGATCGGGCTCCTGCCGAGCAGTTGGTCTTTGTCCTTGATCGCAACCAGACAGGCCACCCCAGCTCCATGGGGGCCAATGGCAGGGGCGCCGCAACGAAAGAGGGGCGAGACTGATGTCTCGCCCCTCGCTGTGTCAAACCGACTGATGAACTAGCGCACAATTGTGCGTCGGACCGTGTCGGCTGCGCCGCGGGCCACCCCGAGGTAGCCCTTGTAGACCGAGGCCCGCCCGAAGATCAGGGGCGTGGCGATGGCCACAAGGACGAGGGCCGGGATCCAGAGCAGCGGCCCGAGGAACTGGGCCAGCCAGGCGCAGATCAGCCCGGCGCCCACCATGACGTTGAGCAGCGCGGTGCTGCCGCGCTCGCCGTAGGTGTTGCCGATCAGCTCGCGCAGATTGGCGATCAGCAGGAGCACGCCGGCATATGCGCCGAAGTGCATCACCAGGCTGGTATTGAGGAAGCGCATCACAAAAAAGATTGCGACCAGCACCGCGATCGCGCCCGCAATGTAGAGGTAGAGGGGCTTGATGCGCCAGCCGCCAACCCTCGTGTAGCCCCCGCCGTTATTGCCGCTGCCACTATACATCGCCTCATCCTTTCAAAGGCCGGCGCCGTACGCCTACGCCGAAGCTCATCATCGTGTCTGAGGCTAGGACGCTGAGGCACCGAGGCGTGTTGCAGGCCAGGGGCTCACTCCTCGAAGACGGCCTTCACCCGGAACATGCCCTCGCGCTTGTCGGGGGCGTTGGACAGCGCCTCGTCGCGGGTGAGCCCATCGGTCACCCGGTCGGGCCGCAGCACCGTGGACAGGCCGGTCACCTGGGCCGTCGGCTCGACGCCGCTGACCTCAACCTCCTGAAGCATCGCGATATACTCGAGAATATTTGAGAGCTGGCTGCGCATCAGCTCGAGCTCCTCGGGGCTGAGGCTCAGGCGGGCGAGCCGCGCGACGTGGGCTACTTCTTCGCTCGTCAGGGCCATCGGGCCACCTCCTCATAACCGTCGCTGCCGGCCGTCGCCCCGCTGCAAGCTCTGGGCGGGCCTGATCACATCCAGTATAGCCTATCTTGGGCCGGTACCTGCCATCAGACCACGCCGGGCCCCTGGGACAGATCGCGGCGGTCGCCCGGGCGCGAGAGGGCCTTGCGCGTGTAGCGCAGCCGCTGCGCCGCCGTAATATGGGAGGCCACCCCAATCGCGATCACCGCCCACTCGAGCACGGGCAACTGGGGGGCCAGGGGCTGCAGCAGCAGGCCGGCGACGAGGATGCCGAGCTTCTCCTGGCGACCCGCGAAGCCCACATTGCACGAGCCGAGCTGCTTGGTCGACTCGGCCCTGGCCCGCACATAGCTGGCCATCACCATGCCGAACAGGGCAAACAGGACCCACCCGGGGGCGACGGCCTCTGAGAGCAGGACGCCTCCCAGCAGAAAGAACTCGGCGTAGCGGTCGCTAACGTGGTCGAGGACCGTCCCATAGTCGCTGGCCGTCCCCGAAGCCCTGGCCGTAGCGCCGTCGAGCATATCGGCGAGGCCGACGAGGAGGATGGCGACAACCCCCCAGACGAACCAGCCCCTAGCGATCAGGTAGCCGGCGCCGACGCTGAGCAACAGGCTCAGGTAGGTGAGCATGTCGGCGCTCAGCCCTAGCCGCATACAGACGCGCCCAAGAGGGAGCGAGATCCGCTCGTAGGCCTCGCGAAATCGGCCGAGCAATGGCATCATCTGCTCACTCCTGTTGATACACGCCCTCGAGCAGGCTCAGCGGCGCGCGAGGAGCGTCGCCGCTCGGCGGATCACCTCATCACCGCTGATCGGGGCATCGGGGCCGGTGTGCTCGATCCAGATCGAGGCGGTCGCCGAGCCGAAGCAGCCGGCCCTGTAGAGATCGGCCGGGTTCTCGAGGTAGGCGTGAAGAAAGCCGGCGAGATAGGTGTCACCGGCGCCTGTGGGGTCGCGCGCCTCAGTCGCATATGCTGGAATATACCACTGCTGCTCGCCGCTGTCGATAAACGAGCCGGCCTCGGCCAGGGTGACGATCGCAATTTGGCAGCCAAGCTCGCGCAGGGCCCGCGCGGCGGCGGCCGGCTCCTCGCGCGGGGCGATGCCGGTCAGCACCTGCGTCTCGAGCTCGTTCGCCTTGAGCACCGCGCAGCGCCGGGCCACCTGCGCAAAGTCGGGCGGCGCGAAGTGCTCGACGCGGCCACCCGGGGCGAGGCGGCGCAGCAGGCCCTGCGGATCGAGCAGCAGCGGCGCCGTCGTGACGGCGCAGATCGCCTCGACGAGGGCCAGAGGCGTTTCCTGCAAGATGGGCCCGATGATCACCGCCCGGGCGCCGGCGCAGTCGGCGGGCACGTGCTCGATCGCGGGCGCAACCCCGAGCACGTCGAGGGTGCGGTCGCCCCGATCGTCGTAGACCAGGCGGAAGCCGCCCGTCGCGGGCGCGAGCTGGGCGCGGTCGAGGACGCCGTAGCGCCGCAGGTCGGCGGCGAGGTGCTCGCGGTAATCCGGGCCGACCCGCCCGACCAGCGCGGTGGTATGGCCCAGGCGCGACAGGGCCAGGCAGGCGTTGGTCGAGCAGCCCGAGAGCACGCGGCCCTCGGTTCTGACGGCCGGCGTGACAATCTCGTCGTAGACGGGGTTGCCGAAGGCGACTATCTCGCTCATCCTACTCACCGCGACGGTCGGCGATGCGCTCGTAGAGTGACTGCAGCTGCTCATCGTCGAAGCAGGTAATCGTCAGCCGAATGACTCCCGCGCTGCGCTGTAGCTGCACGGGCGTCTCCAGCACCTCCTCGAACATGCGCTGGACCTCGGCGTCCTCGGGCGAGAGGCCGCGAGCGGAGCGCCCTTCGGCGCCGCCCCCCAGCTCGGGGCTGCGCTCGCGGGCCGGCTGGCGCTCCTCGGCGCGGCCGCGCACCTGCCCGACGGCGCCGTCGAGGGTCGCGCCCTCGGCCAGCAAGTCGGCGATCTGTTCGGTCTCGCGCGTGCTGAGACCCATGCCGAGCACGCGGCCCAGGGCCTCGCCCTGCTGGGCGCGGTCCTCGACCCTGAGCAGGGCCTGGGCGTGGGCCAGGCTCAGGGCGCCGCCGAGGAGCGCAGCCCGGGCCTCGGGGGTCAGGCGCGCCTGCTGGGCGACCTCGGCCAGGCGCTCGGCCTCGCGCACGCTGAGATCGCGGCGCACGAGCAGCTCGAGGGCTGCGGCCTGATCGGCAGGGTCCTCGAAGCGCAGCAAGGCCCGCCCGTGGCCGGCGCTGATCGCGCCCTCGATCAGGGCCTGCTGCGCCTGCGGGATGAGCCGGATCAGCCGGCGGGTATTGACCACCGCCACGCGGCTCTTGCCCACGCGCTGCGCGATCACCTCGTCGGAGAGACCAAACTCGTCCTTAAGGGTCTGGTAAGCCAGGCCCTCTTCGAGGGCGTTCAGGTCGGCGCGCTGCACATTCTCGACCAGGGCCAGCTCGAGCAGTTGCTGGGGCGAGGCGCTCTTCACCAGGGCCGGCACGTGGCTCAGGCCGGCGCGCCGAGACGCGCGCCAACGGCGCTCGCCGGCGATCAGCTCATAGCCGCCATCGGGGCTCTCGCTGACGATGATCGGCTGGATCAGCCCGTGCTCGCGGATCGAAGCGGCGAGCTCCTCGAGGGCCTGCTCGTCGAAGCGGGTGCGCGGCTGGCTACGGTTCTCGCGGATCGAGTCGACCTGGATCTGGCGAATCGCGTCGGACGCCTGGGCGCCGCCGCTGGGGATGAGGGCATCAAGCCCGCTGCCGAGGCCTCGTCGCCGGCTCAATTGGCACGCTCCTCCCGCTGCAGCACCTCGTCGGCGAGGGCGGCATAGGCCAGAGCGCTGCGGCTCTGCGGGTCGTACTCGGCGATCAGCTTGCCGTGGCTGGGGGCCTCGGAGAGCCGGACGCTGCGGGGAATCAGGGTGCGGAAGATCAGCCGCGGGAAGTGGCGCTGCACCTCGTCAACCACTTGCTGGGCCAGATTGGTGCGCCCGTCGTACATGGTCATGACTACCCCAAGGATACGCAGGTCTGGGTTCAGGGCCTCGCGGACGCGGTCGAGGGTCAGCTTCAGCTGGGCGAGGCCCTCGAGGGCCAGGTACTCGCACTGCAGGGGGATGAGCACGCTGTCGGCCGCGCAGAGCGCATTGAGGGTCAAGAGGCCCAGCGAGGGCGGGCAGTCGACCAGGATATGGCTGTAGCGGCTCAGGAGGGGCTTCAGGGCCCCTTGCATACGTCGCTCGCGGCGCTCGGCGGTGGCCAGCTCGACGGCGGCGCCCGCCAGGTCCTGGTCGGCCGCCACCAGGTCGAAGCCCTCGCGCCGGGTCGAGACGATCGTCCCCTCGCCGGCGGCCCCGTCCATCAGCAGGTCGTAGGTTGTGGCGGCCAGATCGGCCTTCGCCACGCCGAGGCTGGTGGTCGCGTTGCCCTGGGGGTCGCCGTCGATGAGCAGCACGCGGCGACCGCGGCGCGCAAGCTCGCCGGCGAGGTTCACCGCCGTCGTCGTCTTGCCGACGCCGCCCTTCTGGTTGGCAATGGCGATCACGCGCCCGCGGGTCGACTTCGCCCGCTGTGCCGCCGCCGCCGCCCGGTCGTCCTGGCTCACCGTTACACCTCCGCAGGGTTCCGCCGCTGCCATGCCGCGGGGCGATGGGCTTGGCTATCCGCCCATCTGCTCACAAGGCGGCCCTGAACATAATCAGGCGGAGCGGGCGAGGCCGCGCCGACCTTGTGCCCATTGTAACACGCGTTCGCCGGCAGGTTCGTGCTTCGGGCGCGAGGCCCTCAGGGCAGGAAGCGCAGGGGATCGACGGCGCGGCCGTTCACGAAGACGGTGAAGTGCAGATGCACGCCGGTCGAGTAGCCGCCGCCGGCGCGGTCGTAGGTGCTGCCCATGTGGCCAATCAGCTCGCCGGCGGCAACCTGCTCGCCCCTCCGCACGGGCGGCCGGTCGATCAGGTGGCCGTACACCGTCTCGACGCCCCCGCCGTGGCGCAGCTTCACGCAGTAGCCGTAGCCGCTGCACCAGCCGGCCTCGGAGACCGTACCGGCGCGCGCGGCCAGGATCGGCGTCCAGGCTCTATTGGCGATATCGAGCCCATTATGGAAACCGCCCCAGCGCGGGCCGAAGCGCGAGCTGATCGAGCCGCGGGCGGGCCAGACCCAGCGCGGCGGCGGGGCGGGGAAGTCGGCAGTCTCGGGGAGGGCGACGACCCAGGCCGGAGGCACCTCGAGCATATCCTGGCGGATCCAGCCCTGTGTGCCGCCGAGCTCGACCTGCAGCCAATCGCCGTGGCGCGCCCGCAGGCCAAGCTTACGCCCGGCATCGAGCTGCAGCACGCGCGGATGCTCGGTGCTCGGCCCGGTGCGCAGATTGGTCTGGCCCTCGCGCACAATGCCGGCGGGCTCGGGGCCCTTGCCGGCCAGGCCCTCGGGGCCCCCGACGCTGCTGAGCCAGCTCTCTGCGACGGCGCGCGTCCCGCCGGGGATGAACAGCTCGACGCCTGGCTGGAGTTGCAGATCGTCCCCGATCCGGTTTGGCCCGAAGGCGGCGATCGCCTCGGGGCCGACGCCGAAGCGAGCGGCGATACTCGCCAGGGTCTCGTCCTCGCCGACGGTGTAGGCCAGGCCTGTGACTCTGGGGATGCGCAGGATCTGCCCGAAGGTCAGGGCGTCGCCCCAGTCGAGATCATTCGACCAGACCAGAGCCTCGAGGCTCACGCCGTAGCGCTCGGCGACCAGGCCGAGGGTCTCGCCGTCTGCGAGGGGGTGGTAGGCCTGGAAGGCGCCTACGACCACGCGAGGGCGCTGGAGCGGCGGGGTGACCGGTAGGGGCGCCGAGCCGCTCAGACGCAGGGGCGCGAGCACGAGGGGGCCGCTGAGGCCCGGGCCGAGAGCGGCCTGGGGCTGGGGCTGGAGGGCGGGTTCGCCGTCGACAGGGGAGGCGATCACGGCGGCCGACCATGCGCCGAGCAGCTCGCCCGCGAGGATCAGCGTGATCAGGGCGAGCAGGCTCGCGTGGGCGGCGAGGCGGGGCCAGCCGGCGGGCGGGCCGGGGTAGACGCGGGGGGGCGAGGCGGTGGCGGGGCCGTAGGGCGAGGGAGGGTCTTCGGCCAGGCCGCGGGCGCGCCTCAGATCGGCCCGAGCACGAGCGGCGCGCCGGGTGCGGGCGAGCGGAGGGCTAACTGTGCCGCGACTGCCCAGCATCTTTGTGATCACGAGCTACGACCCGGCGCAGAGAGCGACAGCGTCGCATGAACCATGGTCTAGGGCGCAGAGATGACTGAAGGCTTGAGTGGGGCTGAGAATACAACGCAGGACGCGCTTTGTCAATCAGGCGAAGCGCCAGGCTCTTGCTTGCACGGCGCTTCAGACCGTGGTAAGATCAGACTACCTATTCGGTCGAGCCTTCAACTCATTCTGTTTCGCTGGTTCGGCCGTAATCTCTCCATGAAAGGCCGGCAGATGATACGTGTCGTGGTAGACAGCATCCGTGTCAGCCTGCTCACCCAGCATCGGGTCGTTGTGCTGCGCGAGACAGACAGCAAGCGCTACCTCCCGATCTGGATTGGGCCATTCGAGGCCGACGCCATCGCCATGGCGATCCAGGGCCACGAGCCCCAGCGGCCGATGACCCACGACCTGCTGAAGGCGATGATCGGCGACCTAGGCGGCCAGATCAGCCATATCTTCGTCAACGACATCCAGGACAACACCTTCTTTGCGCGGATCGTGATCGAGCAGCGCGGCCGCACGATCGAGGTTGATGCCCGTCCGAGCGACGCGGTCGCCCTCGCCGTGCGCACCGACGTGCCGATCTTCGTCGAGGCCCACGTCCTCGACCAGGCCGGCGTCTTCTTCGACGAGGACGAGCAGGCCAACTCGCCCGAGCCCCAGCTCAGCGAGGCCAGCGGCGAGGGCGAGCCCGAGCCCGAGCCCGAGCTCAACGACGACTCGATGTCGATCTTCCGCAACTTCATCAATACCCTCGACCTCGATGATCCGCCCAAGGGTGGCCCAGAGAAGTCTTCGTAACTGCTGCAAGCTGCAGTCAGGGCCGCCCGTAAATGGGCGGCCCTTTGTTTTACCCGCGCCTACTATTCAGATACTGTGGATAAGTGGCAGGTATCTGTGGATAACTCGGGCTCTTTGTGGATAACTCACATGATAACTCGTGGACGTCATGTGCACGAGGAGTGAGGCCATCCCTCTGTCGGCAAGTTGTTCACATGCTGTGATCAGCTATCCACATGGTTCTCCTCATGGGGTATAGGGCTTTCTGAAGCCATTAAGGGACTACTTTCCCCGCCGTCCACATGCCTACTGTAACAACTCATAGATCCTACTACTTTTTTAACATGATAAAGATCATGACTCATGGGGAGGTTGAACATTCTGCGCCAGGCCAGCGAGTATGGTATAATGCCGGCGGCACTGAAGAACGGCAGATACGTACCGAACCCCGCCAGGGCCGAAAGGCAGCAACGGTAGGCGCGTTCCTCTGGGTGTTCTGAGGTGCCATTCTATTTACGCAGCACAAAGGGGTCCGGGCTCAGCCCGGACCCCTTCTCGCATCCCTACAGCCCTACGGTCGTCGCGCCTCGTCGAGCTGGGCCGGGCCGAAGCCGTGGGGCAGCAGCTCGAGCGGCGTGGTCAGACGCTGGCGGCCGGTGAGGTTGAGCAGCAGCACCCTCGAGCGCGGGGCCAGCTCGAGCATCACCTGGCGGCAGGCCCCACATGGGCTGGCCACATCGTCGGTCGGGGTCACGACGGCCAGGGCGACGATCTCGCGCTCGCCGGCGGCGTAGGCGCTGAAGAGGGCCACCCGCTCGGCGCAGACCGTCATCGGGTAGGCTGCATTCTCAATGTTGCCGCCGCGAAAGATCCGCCCCGAAGCTGTGAGGACCGCCGCCCCAACCGGGAACTGGGAGTAAGGCGTGTAGGCCAGGTCGCGTGCGGCGAGGGCCGCGTCGATCAGGGTCGCGTATTCAGGCTGGTCCACGGGCACCTCCCGAGGCGCTCTCGGCGACATAGCCGCCGCCGGCCTCCTCTTGCTGGCGGCGGACGATGCGCAGCTTATGGGCGCGCACGCCCTTGACCGACATGATATTCACCACGATTTCGTCGAGGTCGACCGCATCGCCCGCCCGGGGCACCCGGCCGAGGCGCTCGTAGATCAGGCCGCCGAGGCGCTCGGCCTCTGCGGTCAGCGCCAGGCCGAGGAGCTCGTTGATATCGTGGATGAGCACGCGTGCGTCGACAATATACTCACCGGCGCTGACGGGCTGGATCGAGGGGTCCTCTGTGTCATACTCGTCCTGGATCTCGCCGACAATCTGCTCGATCAGATCCTCGATCGTCGCCAGGCCCGCCGTGCCGCCATACTCATCGACGATGACCACCATATGGACCTTGCGTCGCTGCAGGTCCTCGAGGAGGGCATTTACCTTCATGGTATCGGGCACGAAGTAGGCGGGGCGCAGCAGATTGTCGATGCGCGGGGCGCGGGCGCGATCGCGCAGGGCCGGGATCAGGTCTTTGGCGTAGAGGATGCCCACGACGTGGTCGATCGTCTCGTCATAGACGGGGATGCGCGAATGCCCGCTGGAGGCCACGATATCGAGGGCCTGGTCGAGGCTGGCCCCGAGCTCGAGGCTGACCATATCGACGCGGGGCACCATAATCTCACGCAAGAGTGTATCGCCGAAGGCGATCACACCCTCGATCATGGCCCGCTCCTCGTGCTCGATCAGGCCCTCCTCTTCGCCGACATTCACGAGCAGGCGCAGCTCCTCCTCGGTCACCAGGGGGGTGGAGGGGGCGTCCTGGCCGCTCAGCAGCTTGTAGACCGGGCGGAGGGGCAGGCTGACCAGGGTGATCAGGGGCCAGAGGATCAGGGCCAGGGTGCTCATCGGGCCTGAGAGGAGCAGAGCGGCCGCGTCGGGGTTGCGGACGGCGAGGGCCTTGGGCACGACCTCGCCGAGGCTGAGGATGGCCAGGAAGAGCCCCAGGAGGGCGCCGGCGAGGCCCCAGGGACCGCCATCGGCCGCCAGGGCCAGAGTGAGGCCGGTGGCGGTGATAGTCATGCAGCTATTGAGCACCAGGATGGTGGTTCGGAAGCGGTAGGGGTCATCGAGCAGGCGCGCCACAGCGCGGCGTGTGCGCGGCCCATTCTCGTCGAGCAGAGCGTGGAGGCGGTGGCGGCTTATCGCAGAGAAGGCCGCGTCGACGGCCGAGGTAAAGGCAAGCACCAGCAGGCACAGGCCGATGCCGAGCAAGAGCAGACTAGGTTCAGGGTCCTCCAACGGGAGTACTCCTCTAACATTGACGGGTCAGGAGAAGAGCGCGCTCAGCGAGAGATCTTTGTGGATTCGCATGATCGCTTCGGCGAAGAGCGGCGCAACGTTGATCGTCCGTACGCGCGCCGCCGGCGATGCCGCGCTCTGGGGGATGGTGTTGGTAACGATCGTCTCAACAAGGTCTGAGCGGGCGATAATCTCGAGGGCGTCGGCGGCGAAGATGCCGTGGGTCGCACAGGCGTAGACCTTGCGCGCGCCGCGCTCGATCAGGGCCTGGGTCGCCTCGACGAGCGTGCCGCCCGTAGAGATCATATCGTCGACGATAATGGCGGTCTTGCCGTCGACCTCGCCGACCATCTCGAGCACCTCGGCCGTATCGGGCTCGGGGCGCTGTTTGGCAATAATTGCAAGGCCCGCGCCGATGCGCTCGCGGAAGCGGTTGGCCCGGCCCACGCCCCCGGCGTCGGGCGAGACCACCACCGGGTTGGGCAGATTGAGGCTATGGATATAGTCGGCCAGCAGCGGCGCCGCCTGCAGGTGGTCGACGGGGATGTCGAAGAAGCCCTCGATGGCCGGCGCGTGCAGATCCATGGTCAGCACACGGTCTGCGCCGGCCGTACGGATCAGGTTGGCCACCAGCTTGGCCGAGATCGGCTCGCGCCCTGAGGTTTTCTTCTCCTGCTTGGCGTAGCCATAGTAGGGGATCACCGCCGTGACCCGCGTGGCCGAGGCCCGTCGCAGGGCGTCGATCAGCAGCAGCAGTTCCATCAGGTGATGGTCGACCGGCGTGCAGGTCGGCTGGATGACGAAGACATCGCAGCCGCGCACATTGTCGTGAAGCTTGATGCGTGTCTCGCCGTTCTTGAACTCGCCTATCAGGGCCCGGCCGACGCTCATGCGCAGGCTGGTGGCGATATCGCGGGCGAGATCCGGGTTGGCGCTTCCGCTAAAGATCAGCAGGCGACCATCCATCGGGCAACCTCAGTCGTAAAAAAAACAGTGAAGCCATGCTCCACTGCATTCGTGGCCGCCGGGAGTTCGGCCGGCGGGCCAGCTGCGTCTTCACACCGCCTTGTGACGCCCGGCACGCGGGCGACGGGCTATGGCTGCCGGGCCAGGACTCGAACCTGGACAGACGGATCCAAAGTCCGCCGTGCTGCCATTACACAACCCGGCAACGCCGCGCTATTATAGCATACTCCGATCCGATGTCGCAAAGCTTGACCCTTCTGGGGCCTACCCCTGTGCTATAATTCGCCCGGGGTTCTGTAGGTCAGGAGCTGATAGCGTGCCGAGCTGGAATGATCTGGGAAGTGCCTTCAACACGGTCCGCGAGCTCGACGTCTCGGCCATCCGCGAGGAGAGCGAGCGCCCGGTGGCGATCGCCTGTCTGGGCGACCGTTACCGCTTTACGCAGGTCGCCGGCCTGCTGAGGGCCCAGGGCCTCGGCCGCTACGGGCCCGCCGGTCGCGACCCGCTGCTCTTCCATCCCCTGCCCGAGGGCGAGCCCGGCGACGACCTGCGCCGCGCCGACCTGCTGCTGATCCTGCTCGACGGGCGCGCCCCATTGGCGGCCGCGACCGCGGCGAGCCTGGTCCGCCTGGGCGAGCTGGCCGTGCCGACCGTGATCGCCGTCTGCGGAGTCGCTTCGCCCGGCGACCTGGGGCAGCCGCGCCCCGAGTTCGCCCAGGCCAGCATCATCGTGTTGCCCGACCCGGCCGCGCCCGAGGCGCGCGACACCCTGGCGGCCGCCGTGCTCGAGCGCCTCCCCGCGGCCTTGCACCTCGCGGCCGTGCGCTCGCTGCCGGGCCTGCGCGCCGTCTACGCCCGCGAGCTGATCGGCTCGGTGTCGATGACCAACGCGACCTACGCTCTGGCCACCGCCATCCCCGAGCAGATCCCCATCCTCGCCGTGCCCTTCGCCGCGGCCGACATGATCGTGCTGACCAAGAACCAGGCCCTGATGGTCTACCGCCTGGCCCTCTCTAGCGGCGCCGCGCCCGAATTCCAGGCCCGTATGGCCGAGATCGCGCCCGTTGTCGGCGGGGCCTTCGCCTGGCGCCAGCTGGCTCGCACCCTCGTCGGCCTGATCCCGCTCTGGGGGATCGTGCCCAAGGTCGCCGTCTCGTACGGCGGCACCTATGCCACCGGGATGGCCGCATGGCGCTGGTTCGCCGACGGCGAGCTACTCTCGCCCCAGCGCCTGAGCCAGCTGACCGAAGAGGCCATGCGCATCGGGCGCGAGCGCACGGCCGCTCTGGCGGCCACCGCCCGCACGAAGAGCCAGGAGGCCGGGGCGCGCCTGGCCATCCGCCGCGCCGGCAAGAAGTAGCGACCCCTGCCCTCTACGAGGCGGGCGCGAGCAGCTCGGGGCCCTCGTTGCCGGCCCGGTTGACCGCCTTGCTCACCGGGCCGGCGACCATCTGCTCAGCCGGGTAGGGCGCGAGCAGCGCCTGGAGTGGGCCGGCGTCGCGCAGCCCCGGGTCGAGCCACAGGTCGTACTGCTCGGGCGCGAGGATGACGGGCATGCGGTCGTGGAGCGGCCGCATCAGTTCGTTCGCCTCGGTCGTGAGGATGGTGCAGCTGTGGAGCCACCCGCCCTCGGGGGTCTTCCAGTGCTCGTACAGCCCGGCCATCGCGAACAGCCCGCCATCCGCCAGCCTGATGTGGAAGGGCTGCTTGCCGCCGGCTGCGGCCTGCCACTCGTAGAAGCCATCGGCGGGAATGAGGCAGCGTCGCTGGCGCAGGGCGGTCCGGAACGACGGCTTCTCGGCCACCGTCTCGGACCTGGCGTTGATCATACGGGCCCCGACCGAGGGGTCCTTCGCCCACGAGGGCACCAGGCCCCAACGAAACAGCGCCAGCTCGCGACCTGCGTCGCCGGCGCGCACGGCTGCTATCTGCTGGGTCGGGGCGATATTGTAGCGAGCCGTCAGCTCGGGCGTGGTGGACAGCTGGAACTGAGCCGCCACCTGCTCGCCCGGGACCGCAAGCGTAAATCGTCCGCACATAGTGGTGAACAGCGGCGAGGCGCCGCCGCTGGCGCGCGCCTCACAGCCGACTAGACGAACCCGGGATACCTATTTGTCGGGGTCGAGCCGCGTCGTCTCGCCGGTGGCGGGGGCGCTGCCCTCGGCGGGGGGGGTGTCGGGGGTAGTGTCGGGCTGGCGGATGCGGCTCACGAAGGCGGCCAGCTGCTCGTTGAGCTGGGCGAGGCCGCGGGTCAGGGTCTCCTGGAAGTCCTGGGCGACCTTGCTCTGCTGGGCCTGGTTCACGGCCTGCTCGCCGCGCTCGACAACCTCCTGGACGCGGGGATTCTCCTGGATGGCCTTGAAGGCGGCCGTCAGCTGGGCGCTGATCTCTTTGACGCCCGACGAAACGTCCTGCTGGACCTGCTTGGCCTTGTCGCTCTGGATCGCGCTGCGGACGGCGGCCTCGAGCTGCTGGCCGAGCTCGCGCAGCTCGCTGGTAAGGTCGCCGGGCTGCTGCGACTTGTTCTGGTCTTCGGGCTGGCTCATGGTTAGGGTACTCCTTCTGCTCTGCCGAGGCCTGGGAGCCTCGGGCCTACGATCATACGACGCTCGAAAGACGGCGAATGTTGTGGCTCTGCCTAGGGGCGACGGCGTCGCCGCAGCGCCCACAGGCTGCCCACTGCAAGGAGCAAGCTGGCGCCGACGGCGGTTCGCTGGCGGGCGGGTCGGCTGGGGTCCGGGGCGTTGGCGTCGGGGCGGGCCTCGCCCCCGGCGAGGGCGGCCGCGATCTCGGCGAGGGAGGGGGGCGTCGTGCGGGCCGTCTTCCCCGCGACGGCGATCTGGGCTGTGGCGAGGCCGCGCCTGCCGGCGGCGGCGTAGAGCTCGGCGTGGGCCAGGGCGTCGGGCCCGACGGGGAGGAGCAAGTCGCGCAGGTCGGCGCGGAACAGGCCGAGGCCCAGGGCCGGATCGCGCAGGCCCGGGGCGATACGCGCGCTGACGGCTGCGGCGAAGGCGAGCTCGGTTGGGCGGCGCGGCGTGGGCACCCTGTAGCCGAGGATGGCGGCGTGCTGAGGTGGGGCGGGGAGCAGGCGGGCGATGTCGGCGGCCGAGGCGGGGCCGGCGAGGTCGAGGGCGGCGATGTAGCTGCCACGGGCGACACCCCAGGCGTCGCGCAGGGTCTGCCTATAGCCGCGCCGGCGCGGATAGTGGATCACCGCGACTGCGCCGTGAGTCCCCGCAAGCCGATCGGCCAGGGCTGCGGCCCCGTCGCTGCTGGCGTCGTCGGCGAGGATAAGCTCGACGTCGGCGGCGTGCTGCGTGGTCAGGGCGAGACACTCGGCCACCGTCGTCGCGAGCGAGCCCGACCCGCCGGCGAATGGCAGTACAATCGACAGGCTGATCTGATCCACGCCCTGGCTCCCACTTGACCATTGGCAGGCAGCCTGTAGTATAGCACAGGGCTGCTGGAACGATGGCCCGCCCGCGAGCGTCCTATGGGGGACAAGCTCGACTCAGGAGGAACTCTCGATGCTCAAGCGACGACCCGTGACTGTAATGATCTTCGCGCTCGCCGCGGCCTTGAGCCTGGCGGCCTGTGGCGCGGCCCCCCAGTCGCCAGGCGCTCAGGCCACCGCCGTGGCCCCCGCCGTCGATGCTGTGGCGACGGCGGCGCCCGCCCTGCTCGCGACTGTTTCGCCGGCTGTAGGCGACCCGACCGTAGTCGCCCAGGCCGCAACCTCTGTGGCCGAGGCGGCGGGCACGGCCACGGTCGTCGCCGGCACCGCCGTGGTCGCCGGCGCTACGGCCGTCGCTGCAGCGCCTACCGCCCTGGGCGGCAGCGGCGGGATCGTGCCCCAGGCCACTATCGACGCGATTATCGCCGACCTGGCGGGCCGCCTGGGCGCGCTGCCCACCAGCATCAGCCTGGTCAGCGCCGAGGCCGTATCGTGGCCCGACGGCTCGCTCGGCTGCCCCCAGCCGGGCATGATGTACCCCCAGGTGCTCACCGAGGGCTTCCGCGTGGTGGTGGCGGTGGACGGCAAGGAGTACGCCTACCACGGCGACGACCGGGGCCAGTTCAACTATTGCGAGAACCCGGCGAGGTAACCATGGCCCACCAGGTGATCGACAGCTTTTCGCCGCCCTACCTCGGGCCCCTCGGGGCCCTGGTCGATGGGGCCAGGGCCGACCTCGCGGGCCGGCTCGGGGTTGAGCCGGCCACGATTGAGGTCGAGGGTGTGCAGGCCGTGATCTGGCCCGACGCGAGCGCTGGCTGCCCGCAGCCGGGGCGGGCCTACATGCAGGCTCTGGTCGAGGGCGCCCTGATCGTGCTGCGTGTCGCGGGCCAGCGCTACAACTACCATAGCGCCGAGGGTCGTCCGGCCTTTCTCTGCGGCTAGGGACGGCCAGCGGGCACAAAACAACGCAGCCGGGGGATACACCCCCGGCTGCGTTTTCGTAACGGGTGGCTCAGGGAGGGCCAGGCCCTCCCTGAGGTCGTCTAGCCGGCAACGAGCGTACGCGACGTTGCCGGTTGAACAGCGCCTAGTCCTCGGGGCGGGGCAGCACCTCGCCGGCGAAGCGGCCGACCGCCGTGCCCTGGAAGGTGTTAGCCTGGACGAAGCTGTAGAGGGTGTAGGGGCCCTTCTGGCGGCCCGTCGCCGAGAAGCCGACGCTCTGCGAGAAGGTCTGGCCGGGGGCCGCGGTCACGTCGATCTCGTAGCCGGTGGCGTTCGACGGACGCGGGGCGTTGGCCGCCGGCGCGCCGTTGAGGAAGATCGTCGTGCCGGTGTTGCCCTCTTCGTTCTCGGCGCCGACGGTCAGGAAGCCACCGTCGCCGCCCGTGACCGTGCCGTAGGTGAAGCTGACGTCATCGGGCTGGGTGTAGCTGATCCAGACCTGGAAGCTGTTGCGCTGGGTGGCCGGGGCCGAGAAGTTCGCCACGCCGGCGAAGTCCACGACGATCCAGCTGTTGACCCCATCGCCCAGCGTACCGATGCGGATCGCGCCGGCCGCGCCGGGGTTGAGGTCAGACCAGAAGGGGGCCAGCACGTTGTTCGGGGCGGCCGGGTTGGGCAGGCTGGTGTTGACGAAGTCGATGTCGGCGCCCGTGCCGCCGCCCAGCACGACGTAGCCGTTCGAGACGATGCCGATGCGGGTGTAGGTCTTGCCGCCGTACGAGAAGGCGGGCACGTTGAAGTTGCTGATCGTCTCGTCGCCCACCCCGCCGATCGGCGCGATGCCGAAGCCACTCAGGGGCAGGAAGCCGGCGGGTGAGGCGAGCGGGTTGATCGTCGCGCTCACGTCGGTCGGCCTGCGGGCCGGGATGGTCCCGGTGAAGCGCACGCGGTCGCGGCCGACAGCGGTGCCGCCGGTCACGCTGCTGGCGACGAGCTGCAGCTCCTTGGGCAGCTGGGTCAGCATGCTGACGTTCGCATCGTTGCTGCTGTTGTTGGTCATATTGACCGTGCAGCTGGTGCTGTTGCCGCGGATGATCGTCGCCGGGTCACAGCTGGTGGTCACCGCGAGGTCGGCCTGGCGGCGCACGATCGTGACCGGGAAGCGCAGGGCCGACTTGCGGTCCTCGCTGGTGATCAGGATGGTGGCGAAGCGCGTCGCGCCGAGGGGCACGTCGCGGGCGTCAACCGTGATCTCGAAGCTCTTCGAGCGCTTCTCGTCGATCTCGAGCTCGGACGGGACCTTCACCGACCAGTCCTTGGGCTGGCCGGCGGGGTACGAGACTCGCAGCTCGAACTCCTCGTCGTCGCCGGTTACGTTGGTGGCGGTGCGCTTGACCGTGATGATGCCGGGCATGCGCGGGATGTAGAGGCTGGGGTAGTTGGCGTTCCAGAGCTCGGCCTCGAGGGCGCGGTAGTTCGCCGCAGTCTCGTCGAAGGTCAGGCCGGGGTTCCAGGCGCGGGTCATGTCGACGCGGCCGCTGCCGGTGTCGAAGGCGGTGGCGGGGGTGACCCCGTCCTCTTTGACCAGACCGGCGACCTTGGCCGTGGTCATCAGGGCCGACTTGATCTGGCCGGGGGTCCAGTCGGGGTGCAGGTCCTTGAGCAGGGCGGCGGTGCCGGCGATGTGGGGGCTCGACATCGAGGTGCCGCTCAGGAAGCTGAAGGGGCCGGGCAGCGTCACGCCGTAGGCCTCGCCGGTGTAGCCGGCCAGCACGTTGACGCCGATCGCGGTGATGTCGGGCTTGCTGACGCCCAGGGTCTGGTTGGGGCCGCCGCGCGAGCTGAAGCCGGCGATCACGTCGCCCTGGATGTCGCCGATCACGCCGGCGGTGAAGGTGGCGCTGGTGCTGGGGTTGGCCGCCAGGAAGGCGAGCAGCTGCTCGCCGGCGCTGCCGGGGCCGCCGTCGAAGTGCACGGTCGGGATGCTGTGCAGGTCGGTGTCGACGCTGGAGGGGCCGGGGTTGTAGAGCAGCATGCCCACGGCGCCGCCGGCGGCGACGTTGGCACTCTTGTCGGTGCGGGCGTTGACGCCGCGGCGGCAGACCACGATCTTGCCGGCGAACGAGCCGGGGGCGGCCGGGCTCTGGCAGAGGATGTCGGCCGTGTTGATCACCACCGGGGAGGGCGTGGCGACGCCGTCGCCCTGGCTGCCGCCGACGAGGGTGAGGGTGGCGCCCGCGCTGCCGGTCAGCGAGACGGTGCTGAGGTAGCCGCGGTTCTGGGTGCTGGCGGCCACAGTGGTGATCCAGGGGCCGCGGTGGGCCACTGTCTCGGCCGTCGGGCCGCTGTTGCCGGCCGAGGCGGCCACGAAGATGCCGGCGTCGTAGGCCTCGAGGAAGGCCAGCGAGACGGCGTCGCTGTAGGGATTGGCGCCGCCGCTGATCGAGAAGTTCAGCACGTCCACGCCGTCGACGATCGACTGCTCGATCGCGGCGGCCGAGTCGCTGCCGAAGCAGCCCTGCTCGCCACAGACCTTGTAGGCGACCACGTGGGAGCGCGGGGAGATGCCCGAGATCTCGCCGAAGTCGCGGTTGCCGACCTTCACGCTCACGCCGTAGTTGCCGGCGGCGGTGCTGGCCGTGTGCGAGCCGTGGCCGTCATCGTCGCGGGCCGAGGTGAACTCGTAGGGCTCGAGGCCGATGACGGCCTCGTAGGTGTCCATGAAGCGCTGGGCGCTGATCAGCTTGTTGTTGCAGCTGAAGGGCGCGCCGGGGTTGGTGCCGCTGCTGAAGTCGCAGGGCCAGGGCGTGCCGTCGGTGCGCGGGCGCGGGGTGGCGAAGGGCTTGCCCGAGGGGTCGGGGTCGGCGAACGAGTCGGTCTCGGGCCAGATACCCGAGTCGAGGATGCCGACGATCACGCCCTCGCCCGCCTTCTCCTGGCCGCCCAGGCGGCGCCAGGTGGTCGGCGCGCCGATGAACTGCGGGCTGTTGAAGGTGTCGATCGTCATCAGGTCGTCGGCGAGGACGCCGCTGACGCCGCTGACGAAGGGCAGGCGCTCGAGGAAGCGCTGGGGCAGCTGCACGGATACGCCGCCGAGCACCACGTCGAAGCGGTGGCCCACGCGCAGGCCGGGGATGGCCGCCTGCAGATTGGCGACCAGGGCGTCGATCTTCCCGTTCAGATAGGCCAGATAGGCGACGCTCTCGGGCGAGCTGACGTCCAGAGGCTTACCCGTCACTTTGGGGCTGGTGGCGGCCAGGCCGGGGATGCTACCGTCGTAGGTGGCCAGCGAGGCGTCGCTGATCTTCACCAGGTAGTTGACATAGTCGCTATCGGCAAACTCAGTCTTCGAGACCGTCGACTCGATCGTGCCCTCGAAGGCGCTGTCGGGCAGCGGAGTGGCGGTGAAGCCGCTGGCGTCCCCGCGCGAAGCGCCCTCCTGGGCGGCGGCAAGGGGGGCGTTTCCAAGCAGCAGGGCGAACAGAGCGAAAAGGCTGAGCAGGCTCAGCGCAGTATTGCTTCTAGCACGAAGCATGAGTGAGACTCCCTGAAGTTTAGCGACCACGCGGCTCGACCTGGAGCTTGTGGGGACCGGCAGAAGTGTCGGGAGCGGGGGCGCTGTGTCGGTTAGGCCCCTACTTCAACTGTGATAGCTAACACAATAATTATGGCAACACACGCTCTGGGGGGCGCCCTCCTTTCGTGCCTTTGTAATGCCTCGCACTTTGTCGCCGGTCGGGGGCGGACGCGGCCAGAAGCGAGGCCCACGCGCGCGATCGACCATACAGAAAGCGCCGGGCTCGAATAGCCCGACACCGCTGGTAGGCCGTCGCTGGCCCTCAGCCTTTTATGTGAAGGATGATACTAGATAGAATCGTATAGGGTTAGTATTTTGTCAAGCGCGTCCGCCCGAGTCATCCCGGGTTGCCAAGTTCAATCTTTCGGCATCAGGGCGGGTAAAATGCCCTTTCTTGCGATGAAAAGATTGTAAACTACGGCCTGCATTATCATGGGATGCGGATGACAGATTATGTTCAGCCCCGCTCGTCAGGGCCACCTGTAGGGCGTCCCCGGCGGTAGGCGCAGGCTCTCGTCGCCCAGACGTCCGAGGCCGATTGCGGGCTCGGCGGGCCGTCGTTCGAGGCGCGCCGCCTCGGTCCACTGCACGACCCAGTCGTTGCGCTGCAGCTCGCCGCTCAGCGCCGCGCCCAGGTCGGCGTACTGCTCGTAGGCGCTCGCAAAGCCCGGACAGAGCCCGCCTGCGCCCGCCTCGCCTGTGGCGCAGCTTTCGCCCCTGATTGTCTCGGCCAAATACAGCCGCTCGCCCAGCGGGCGCAGCCCCGCAGCGCCGTCCCGCAGCTCGAGGCAGACCAGCTCGAAGCACTGGAGCCGGCCCCAGGCGAAGGGGACGGCCGGGGTCAGGGGCAGCCCGGCCCGCTCGAGGCCGCCAAGCTCGGCCCAGGCCTGCATGAGGCGGGCCGGCACGAAGCGGCCGGTCTCCTCGAACCACATCCCTCCCTGGCCGGCAACCTCGAGGGTCGTCAGCGTCTGCTCGGGCCCGGCCGCGACCCCGCCCTCGCGCAGGCTGACCGTCAGCGCGTAGACCCCGTCGGGCAGCTCGGCGGGCAGCGCCAGCGGCTGCATATGCTGGACGGCGGCGCCCTCGGGCCAGGCCGCCGGCGGGAAGACGCCGTACAGCAGCGGGCGCTCCTCCTCGAGCAGGGGCGCGCCGTCCGGGGTCGTCAGTCGCACGACCACGCTCGGCTCGCCGGCGGCCGCGGGCCCGTCGCGGCGCCAGGTGAGGGCCAGGGCCATGAGCTCGCCCGGCTCGAAGGCGGCGCCTGTGGGGTCGGCCAGGCTGTAGCCCGTCAGGCTCAGCCCGCCCGCCCAGGCAGCGGGCGGCGCGATCGGCCGCTCGGCCCCGGCATCGACCGGCCTGTAGAGGTCGAAGGTGCCGAGGGGGCCGTCGTGGGCGTAGCGCCGCTGCAGGATCTCGATCACTCCGGGCGTGAGCCAGTTGCCGAGGTAGTCGATCACGGCCAGGGGGACGGCCCCGTTGGCCAGCTCGCGCAGCAGCTCGCCCTCGTCGTCGAGCCCCTGGTCGAGCAGCTGCCGCGCCTCGAAGGCCTGCAGGCGCGAGGTGACCCCGGCGGCGGCGGCGACGCCCGGCAGATCGGTGAAGATCAGCGGGCCGGCCGCCCGCGCCTCGGCCGCCAGGGCCGCGCCGACCCGCTCTTGCGCGGCCAGCAGCTCGCCCTCGCGCCCGGCGTCGGCCCACAGCCCGTAGCGCCCGAAGGCCAGCCGGGGCGGGCTGGGCTCGATCAGGCCCGCCGGCCGCAGCCGGCTCTTGTCCCACAGGGGCGGGTAGTACAGCAGCGCGACGAGCAGCAAGAGCGAGGATGCCAGGGCCACCAGCAGGTCCGGCGACCACGGGCGATGGGCCGCCCTGCTCGCCTGTTGCTCGGCGCCCGTCGCCGCCGCGGCGGCAAGCCAGACCAGGCCGGCGTACAGCTCGAGGAAGTAGTTGCTGTAGGCCCCCACTTTGCCCACACCCACAGCCGTGACGATCCCGAAGAGGGTGTAGAGCAGCGGCAAGATCAGGCCGGCGCCGCGTCGCTGCCAGAGCGCCCAGAGGCTCGCCAGGGCCGCGGCGGCCGCGAGGGGCCAGCGCAGCGCGAGCTGCTGGCGCCAGAAGCCGCGCGCCAGCTCGGCCTGCCAGCTATTGGCGTTGGCCGCGACCACGTGCAGGGCGAACCAGCCGCCGCTGGCCCACTGGAGCAGGGCGAAGCCCAAACCTCCGGCCAGGCCCAGCGTAGCGACCAGACTGAGGCCCGCCCTTATGAGTGCGGGTCGCTCGACGCTCGACGCGCGCAAGACGCGCCAGGCGAGCCAGCCAACGGCCGCAGCGGGCGCGGCGATCAGCGAGGGTTTGGTGAAGAGGCAGGCGGCCAGCAATAGGCCAGCGCCCGCCGCCCGGGCCGGGCTGAGCCTCGCGCCGCGGGTGAGCACGACCAGCCCCCAGAGCCCCAGACAGACGCCCAGCATGTCCACGCGCATCAGGACCGACCACTCGCGCACGATCGGCACCGTGAGAAAGAGCAGCGCGATCAGGGCCGAGGGGTGCAGGGCGAAGGGCGCGGCAGTAGCGGAGCCTGGCCGAGCGCTGGGCGTCGGCCTGCTCAGGAGCGCGATGGCGGCGACGCAGCCCAGGGTGGCGAGCAGCGAGATCAGGCGCCCGGCCGGCAGAGCCCCGCCCGCCAGGGGCGCGAGGGCTGCGCTCGCCAGCAGGTAGAGGGGCGGGTAGTTGACGATCAGATAGGGCGGGGCGGCCGGGTCGGCGTAGAGCCGCCAGATCGGCGTGCCCGCCAGCAGGGCGTCGACCTGGGCCAGGAGCGGACCCTCGCCATAGTCGAGGGGGTAGGCGAAGCCGAGGAGCCGCCGGGCGTGGTCTGCAAAGTAGAGCAGGTAGGCCCCGGCGGCGATCACAAGGGCGAGCTGCACGGCGCGCAGCAGGAGTCGTTGCGGCATAGCCGCAATTATAACGTAAGGGCGCACCCAGCCTCCCGTTAGGGCGCACCCATGTGTGCGCCCCCAGCCTCCCGCAAGGGCGCACCCATGTGTGCGCCCCATGTGTGCGCCCAACCCCGCAGAGTAGCTCGGACGGCGCCCTACGTGCGGCTGTGCATCTTGTAGCCGGCCTGCTTGAGCAGCTCGCGGGCGATCACGTGCTTCTGGATCTCGTTGGTGCCCTCGAAGATGCGGGTCACGCGGGCGTCGCGATACATACGCTCGAGGGGCAGCTCGCGCGAGAAGCCCATGCCGCCGTGGATCTGGATGGCCTCGTCGATGATCTGGCTGGCCATGTCGGTGCAGTAGAGCTTGACGATGCTGCTCTCGAGGGTGGCCTGTTTGCCGGCGTCGACCTTCTTCGCCGTATCGTAGACGATCTGCTCCATGGTATAGAGCTTGACGGCCATCTCGGCCAGCTTGAACTGGATGGCCTGGAACTCGGCGATCGGGCGGCCGAACTGATGGCGGGCGATCGCGTAGCTGCGGCTGAGCTCGAAGGCCTCTTTGGCCGAGCCGATGCTGCTGCCGCCGAGGCCGCAGCGCCCGATGTCGAGGGTCTTCATGGCCACCTGGAAGCCGTGGCCGACCCCGCCGAGCACATTCTCGGCCGGCACGCGCATATCCTCGAAGAAGAGGCTGGAGGTGTGCGAGGCCCTCAGGCCCATCTTATGCTCGACCTTGCCGACCTTGAAGCCGGGGTAGCCCTTCTCGACGATAAAGGCGCTGACGCCGCCGCGGGCGCCCTTGTGCTTATCGGTGACGGCGTGGACGATGATCACGTCGGCGAAGCTGCCGTTGGTGATCCACATCTTCTGGCCGTTGATCACCCACTCGTCGCCCTGCAGCTCGGCGGTGGTGCTGATCGCGGCCGAGTCGCTGCCCGCGTTCGGCTCGGTGAGGGCCCATGCGCCGATCAGGCGGCCCTCGTTCAAGGCCCGCAGGTACTTGTCCTTCTGGGCCTCGTTGCCGCCGATCAGGATGCTCATCGCGGCCAGCTGAGCGTGGGCGCCGATGATCGTCGCCGTGCTGGCGCAGGCCCGGTTCAGCTCCTCCATCAGCACGCAGTAACCGGTGATGCCCATGTCGAGGCCGCCGTACTTCTCGGGGAAGGGCACGGCGAGCAGCCCGAGCTCGCCGGCCTTCTTCACGACCTCGATCGGCACCCGCTCCTCCTCGTCGATCGCGCTGGCGATCGGGCGGATCTCCTTGTTCACGAAGTCGCGCACCGTCTGGCGCAGCAGTTTGATCTCGTCGCTGTGCTCGTACTCCATGGGTGGGTCTCCTGTGCTGAGACGCCCGGCGGCGTCTGGGCTAGGGCGTAGCCATCCGCTCCGCCCTCTCGGTCGGTCCGTCCCCGGCCATGGCCCGCCGCGTCTCTGCCGAGACGGTGGGCAGCACCAGGGCCGAGGGGTGTCGATCATCGTGGAGGATGCTCTGGTGGGCGATCTGTCCGGCGGTGGCGCCCTCGCGCAGGGCCCGGCCGTCGCCGCTGTTCACGGCCAGACGCGGGTGCGCGGCGCTACAGATATGGAGCCGCAGCCGCTGGCCGGCCTTGAAGCGCCTGGCGCTGGCCCCGAGGGCGATCTCGAGGCGCAGGGCGCCGTCGGGCGCGGCCTCCGGCTCGCCCGGCGCTACTCTGACCATGCCCTCGCAGACATTCAGGCTGCGGCCATCTGGCTCCACCACGCATAGGCGGCCCACGAAGTCGCAGTGGGCGAGGCTCGAGCGGGCGTAGAGCTCGAGGCGCACGTGGCCGATCAGGTCGAGGTCAGCCTCAAGGGGCGCGCTGGTGAAGGTCAGCACGTCGGGCCGCGCCTCGAGGGGTCGCTGGTCGCGCGGGCCGGCCAGCCGATTGAAGGCCGGCCCGCCGATGGCTGGCGTCGGGTCGCGCGGGTCGAAGCTGTACTGCGAGGCGCCCGCGCGGGCCGGCTCGGGGGCGAGGCGGCCCTCGGCGTGGAGGTGGAAGCGCACACTTCGGGCGGGGGGCGGCCAGAAGTCCATCTCGTGCCACTCGCGCGAGCCCGCCAGGGCCAGGCGCACGGCGCGGCGCTCGAGCAGCTCGCGCCGCCCCTTCAGATGAGCGTCGAACCACCAGAGGCCCTCGCGCACACTGGCGCCCCTGAGGGCCAGGTCGCCGTGGGCATAGGGCAGGATGGTCAGGCATGGGCTGCGCCCCGCCGCCAGCAGGTCGTTGTAGTCGGCCAGCTGTTCGGGCAGGAAGAGATCGTACCAGCCGGCCACCAGGTGCACCGCCGCGTTGATGCGGCCCAGGCCTCTGTCGTGATCGACGCCCCGCCAGTAGGCGGCCTGCTGCTCGGGCTCGTCGAGCCAGCGCTGGTAGTAGGGCACGGGCTCGCCCAGGGTGGCCGCGTCGGCCTCGGCGAAGGCGCCGCCCGCCATGGCGGCGCGCAGGGCGGCCTGGGCGCGGGGCGAGACGAGCCGGGCCAGGGTGGCCCGATCGAGCCCGTGACCGGGGCGGTCGCTCAGCGTCAGCAGGTGGGCCCAGCGCAGGGCGAACTCGTAGCTGAAGCTGCCCTGGGGGTAGAAGGCCTGCGATGGGCGCGAGGCGCTAACGATGGGCACGATCGCCCGCAGGTAGGGCGGGGCATCGGCGGCGACCGCCCACTGGGTATAGCCCACATAGCTGGCGCCCCACATGCCCAGGTTGCCGTCGAACCAGGGCTGGGCGGCGATCCAGTCCAGGGTGGCGCGCCCGTCGTCGCGCTCGTTGACGAAGGGCTCGAAGACGCCGCCCGAGCGAAAGCGCCCGCGCACGCCCTGGATGACCACGTTGTAGCCCCGCTCGGCGAAGAGCCGGGCCCCCCCGTGCAGCAGCAGGCTGAGGGGACCACCCTCTGAGGGGCGACCGTAGGGCGTGCGGATGAGGATCGTCGGGAAGCTGCCGGGGGCCTTGGGGCGCAGGTGGTCCGCGTAGAGGGTGACCCCGTCGGGCATGGCGACGGGCAGATCGCGCGTGACGGCGACCGCGTGCTCGGCGGGGCGCAAGCCGAGGGCGCGCCCGACAATGGCGCGACGCGAGGCGTAGAGGCCCGCCCCGGCCAGGCCGGCCAGCCCCAGGGCGGCGAGCGGGCGCCGCATCAGGGCAGCACCCGGCGTCGGGCGGCGTGACGATGGCGCGGTACGCCCTCGCCTGCGACATCAGCGTCGATCTGCAGGCCCACCATCGGAGCAGCCTCGCTTTCGGGCTTTGGGGGCGGTAAGGTCAGCTATATTACACAGCGCGTTATGAGAAGTATACCAAGCTCGCATAGTCCCTGTCAAGATGACGCGCCGCGTCAGGGCGAGCGGTGCTATAATCCAGGGCATCAGACTGCCCAGAAGACGGGACGGCCAGCATGATCGCCTCACTGCGCGGCACCCTCATCCACACCGGCGTCGACCACCTCGTCATCGAGACGGGCGGCGTCGGCTACCTGGTCTACGCCCCCCGCCCGGTCCTGGGGGCGGCCGGCGCCATCGGCGACACGCTCTTCGTCTACACGACCCTGATCGTGCGCGAGGACTCGCTGACGCTGTACGGCTTCGCCACGGTCGAGCAGCGACAGCTCTTCGAGAGCTTTCTGAGCGTCTCGGGGGTTGGCCCGAAGGTCGCCCTGAGCCTGCTCTCGATGGGCGCCCCCGAGGAGATCCGCGGCGCGATCGCCCACGGCGACACGGCCCGCCTGTCCCGCGTGCCCGGGATCGGCAAGAAGACCGCCGACCGGCTGGTGCTCGAGCTGAAGGGCAAGCTCGACCTCAAGGGTCTACCCACGGCCGCCGCCGGCACCCCACCCGCGGCCGTCGCGATCAACAACGAGCTGGCCGAGTTGCTGACTAGCCTCGGCTACAGCGCCCCCGAGGCCGCCGCCGCGATCGCCTCGCTGCCCGCCGACGCGCCGGCCGACCTCGAGGAGCGCCTGCGGCTGGCCCTGCGCTACTTCGGCGGGATCTAGAGGTGCATGGGCATGTAGTTATGTCTGTATGTTATGATGCGCCATCATACGCATGCCCCTCGTGGCCCTCGCCCCCGCGCCCGCAACAAGGAGGTACGGAATGGCAGATGCGCCCGGCGCCGCCCCCGTCAAGGAGTCTCCCCCTGCCCCTCGCCGCTACGCCCGCCTCTCACCCCTCTACAAGGCGCTGATCTGGACCTCCTTTCTCATCAATGCCGTGCTGCTGATCGCCCTTGGGGTCCTGGCAGGGATCCTGCTGCAGAACCGCAACCAGGTCCAGGCGATTGCCCAGAACGGCAGCGTCTTCGCCGCCAACAATGTGTCCGAGCTGCAGGATGTCGTTGCCGACCTACAGGGCGCGACGATCGTCTACACCGTCCCGCTCGAGACTCAGCTGCCGATTGCGCTGGACGTGCCGATCAACCCCAGCACGATCACAACCCCGCGCAACATCGTGCGCCTGACCGAGTCGGTGCCCCTGCAGGCTCCCGCCCGCATCACCTTCCCCGGGGGCGGCGGCAACCTCAACGCCACGGTGAACATCGAGCTGCCCGCGGGCCTCGAGCTGCCCGTCGAGCTGAACATGGACGTCAAGTTGACGACCGCGATCCCCGTGAAGCTCGACGTTCCGGTGAACATCCCGCTGGACCAGACCGAGCTGGGGCCGCAGTTCGCGCGCCTCGGGGCGATCGTGGGGCGCCTGGTCGGCCCGATTGCGCCGATGCTGCCGATGCCCGCCACGCCGCCCGACAGCAGCAAACCCGGTGCTTTGGCGCCGCGCAACCAGGTGGCCGTAGCGCGAGAGTAGCTCTAGGAAGGCCTGCCCTTGTCCCGCAAGTCGCTGATCTGGGCGGGGGCCGCTCTGGCCCTCGTCGCCCTGGCGGCCGCGCTGTTGTTGACCGTCGGGCGGCCCTACCTGCGGGCGCTCCTGCGCCCCGAGCCGCCCGCCCCCCTCACCCCTGTGGCCCTGAGCCAGCCCCCCACTGTCGCGCCGGCGACCCCGACTACACCTATACTCGCCCCCGCCCCCACGCCGCCGCCGCCCGAGGAACCCACGCCCTCGGTGGGCGCGCCCATCGCCTCGCCGACCCTCTCGCTCCCCACCCCGTCTCCGAGCCCCATCCCCAGCCCCGGGCCGCCGACGCCTGTCGTCGTGGGCGACCGGGTCTACACGGCCCTGCTCGCGGCGGCTGTCAAGGAGGGGCAGCGCTTTCAGTACACCTGCGAGTTCGACGCGGCCTGGGTGATCCTGCAGAGCTACGGCTTTGACGTGAGCGTCGACGAGCTGATCGCGCGCATGCCCCAGGACACGCGCCTCGAGCCGTACATCGCCGAGAGCGCCGAGGGCTACCTGATCTACGGCGGGGATATCCTGACGGCCTTCTCGGGCGACTACACGCAGAACTTCCTGGCTCGCTCGACCGGCTCGGCCATCGCTCAGCTCTTCGCCGCCTACGGCCTCGAGAGCGCGCCGGTGCGCAGCCGCGAGGCTCTCGAGGCGGCACTGTTGCGCGGCGAGCTGGTCTGGATGAAGACCACCGTCGACTTCAAGCCGTGGCGGCCCGCCACCTGGATCACGCCGAGCGGCGAGCGCATCAAGACGGTCCTCGGCAACGACCACGCCGTGGTGGTGATGGGCTTCAACGAGCAGGTGGTGGTCATCCGCGACGTGCTCGGGCCGACCAGCACCGGGCCGGATCGCCCCCTGGAGTACGAGGTGGCCTGGGAGCCGTTCATGGCCGCATGGGGCGCCCAGGACTTCGACGGGCTCGCCGTGAGGCGACCCTAGGAGGCTGGTCGGGCTACTCTGCGGGGTGGGCGTACACAGGGGTGGCTGGGCGGACAGAGGGGTGGGCGGACAGAGGGGTGGGCGCACAGAGGGGTGGGCGCACAGAGGGGTGGGCGCACACATGGGTGCGCCC
>CAZKTU010000062.1:0-2219 GCA_964555675.1 uncultured Oscillochloris sp. | reverse complement strand
TGGGCGCACACATGGGTGCGCCCTTACGGGCCACGGCCAGGCTGCCCCGCCGGGGTCTATACCACAGGGGCGTGGGCGTAGCGCATAGGCAGCCAGACGCGCACCTCGGTGCCCTGGCCGGGGCGCGAGAGGATGGTCAGGCGTCCGTCGAGGGCCGCGGCGCGCTCGCGCATCTGGCGCAGCCCGAGGTGCGAGCCGGGGAGCTCGCCCTGGGCCCCGGGGTCGAAGCCGACCCCATCGTCGCGCACGACGATCTGCAGCCCGCCGTCGACGGTCTTGATCCGCACGGCGATGCGCCGGGCGACCGCGTGCTTGGCGGCGTTATTGAGGGCCTCCTGCACGAAGCGGAAGGCGGCCAGCTCGAGGACGTGGGGCATATCGGCGGGCAGCTCGCTCAGCTCGAGGTTGAGCTCCCAGTCTTGCTGGTCTGCGAACTCGCTGACGAAGCGGCGCAGGGCGGCCACGAAGCCCAGCTGGCTCAGCTCCATGGGGCGCAGGGCGAAGATCGCGCGGCGGAGCTCCTCGATCTGACGGCGCAGGTTGGCCTTGACCGAGGTGAACTCGTCGTGCAGGCGCTGGGGCTCCTGCTCGAGCCAGTCTTCCCACAGGTCGACCCGCATGCGCAGGAAGGCGAGGCTCTGGGCGACGCCATCGTGGAGGTCGCGGGCGATGCGGGTGCGCTCCTCGGTGATCGCCTGCTCGAGGGCGGCGATGCTGGCAATCTCGCGGGCGCGGCGGCGACTCCCCTGGATGGCTTCGGCGAGCTCGCCGGCGACGGTGAGCAGGAGGGCCATAACCTCGGACGAGGGCTGGCCGCCGGCGACATCGGGCGGCGCAATGGGTTCCTGGCCGGGGAGGATGAGGCTCGTGTCGGTCACATAGCCCTCGACCCAGCCGATCGGCGCATCGTTGCGTTCGGCGAGGGGGATGATCAGGCAGGCGACGAGGCCGGCCGGAGGCCTGACGCGAGGCGTCAGGACGCGCGGGGTCTTCACCTCGCTGACCATCGCGGGGAGCGTAAAGGCCGAGCGGGCGGCGGCCAGTTGGTCCTCGGCGAGGCCGACGCAGCGCGCGGTGAGGGCCTGGCCCTGCTCGTCGTGCAGCACAAGTGCGGCGGCCCGAGCGCTGAAGAGGCGGGCGGGCAGGGTGATGGCGTAGTCGAGCACATCGTCGAGCGTATCGCTGCTGGCGATACGCTGGTTGAGCTCGTAGAGCAGCTCGAGGCGCGCATTGGTGTGGCGCAGCTCGTCGAGCATCGAGGCCTCGGCGGTGCGGCGGCGCAGCTCCTGGCGGGCGGCCCAGCTGAGCACGGCGTAGATCGCCCCGGCGGCGAGCAGACCCCAGAAGAGCGCCTCGACGGTGCTGGCCACGGGGGCTGTGGGCCTGAAGCCGATCAGGACACTCTCGACAAGGCGGGTGAGGGCGAAGATCAGCCCGACCACGCCGGCGAGGGGCCAGCGCAAGCTGAGCAGGGCGGCGACGAGGTCGGTCTCTTTTGGCTTCTCTTTAGGGCGCATAGAGGTACTGTACCCCGGAAACGGGGCGCTGTCACATCCGGCGGGCCAGGGCGGCCCAGTGGAGGGGCAGCGTCTGCTCGATATGGCGGTCGGCGATGCGCCAGATATGCTCGCCATCGGGCAGGGCGGCGACGGGGGCGGCGTTCTCGATGCCGAGGGTGCGCAGGGCGCGCAGCAGGTACTCGCCGCGGTAGAAATTGGAGCCCCAGGGCTCGATCGACTCGGGGCCGTACTGAATAATCCAGCTCAGGCGACGCAGGGCGGCGGGGTCGGCCCTGAGCAGCAGGCAGATCGGGTTATTTGCGGCCAGCCAGGCGGGGTCGCGGGGGCGGCCGAGGGGCGCGTCGAACATGGGCGGGGCGAAGAGGCCATCGCCGGGGCGAGCGGCGGTGCCGGCGTCACTGGCGTAGGGGAAGGAGCCGTCGAAGGCACCCACGCTAGCGAAGAGCTCGGGGCGCAGCGCGGCGGCCTTGACGGCCATATAGCCGCCGAGCGAGAAGCCGGCCACCGAGCGGGCTGTGGGGAGCGTGCGAAAGCCCTCGTCGACCTGGGGGATCAGCTCGTCGAAGAAGAAGCGCTGGAACAGGCCTGTGCCGACGCCGGGGACGCCGGCGGCGAGGGCGGGGCTATGAAAGTCGGTGAGCATGCCGGGGACGGCGTTGTCGTCGCTGGAGAGGCCGGGCATCACCAGGATCAGCGGGC
>CAZKTU010000061.1:0-30257 GCA_964555675.1 uncultured Oscillochloris sp. | reverse complement strand
TCGTCTATATCAACGCGCCGACGATCGGCGCCGAGATCCACCTGCCCTTCGGCGGGGTCAAGGCCACCGGCAACGGCCACCGCGAGGCCGGCCCGACCATGCTCGACCTCTTCAGCGAGTTCAAGAGCGTCTACGTCGACTACAGCGGCAGCCTGCAGCGGGCGCAGATCGACAACGCGGACTAATATCAAACCCTTACATGAAACAAGACGAGCCCGAGAGAACCAGGTTCTCTCGGGCTCTTGGTTTGTACGGGGCAGTGACTACGCGGCCGGGGGCGGGGGCGGGAGGACGGCGGTGGTGCTGCCCTCGGCGTGCTTGCCGTTGGTGCTCTGGCGGGTCATGTCGATGGTCAGGGGCTTGACCCTGCTGAGCAGCTCGGCCAGCTGCTCGCCCTCGACGGTCTCAAACTCGAGCAGGGCGTTGGCCATATCGTCGAGCACGGCCCGGTTGTTGATCAGGATCTGGTAGGCGTTCTCGTAGGCCTCGCTGGCGAGGCGGTGGACCTCGCTGTCGATCTGGCGGGCCACTTCGTCGCCGTAGTTGCGCTGCTCGCTGATCTCGCGGCCGAGGAAGATCAGCTCTTCCTTCTCGCCGAAGACGATCGGGCCGAGCTTGTTGCTCATGCCGTAGCGGGTGACCATCGAGCGAGCCGTGCGGGTCACGCTCACCAGGTCGGCCGAGGCGCCGGTGGTGATCTCCTCGGGGCCGAAGACGATCTCTTCGGAGGCCCGACCGCCCATCGCGACCACCATGTCGGCCTTGAAGTAGGCCAGGCTCTGCAGGCCGAGGTTATCCTCGTCGGGCAGGAAGAGGGCGTAGCCGCCCGCCCGGCCGCGCGGGATGATCGTGACCTTCTGGAGCTTATTGGCCCGGGGCATAGCCGCGCCGGTGATGGCGTGGCCCGACTCGTGGTAGGCGACGACCAGCTTCTTGCGGTCGGTCATCACGCGCGAGCGGCGCTCGGGGCCGCCGAGGGCGACGCGCTCGATCGAGTCCTGCAGCTCGGACATGCCGATCTTCTTCTTCGAGCGGCGCGCGGCGAGGATGGCGGCCTCGTTGACCGCGTTCATCAGGTCGGCGCCCGAGAAGCCGGGGGTCAGGCGGGCGATCACCTCGAGGTTCACGTCTTCGGAGAGGGGCTTGCCCTTGGTGTGGACCTTGAGGATGTCGATGCGGCCGCGCACGTCGGGGGCGTCGAGCACCACCTGGCGGTCGAAGCGGCCCGGGCGGATGAGGGCCGGGTCGAGCACGTCGGGGCGGTTGGTGGCGGCGACGACGATCACATTGGTGTTGGTGTCGAAGCCGTCCATCTCGACCAGGATCTGGTTGAGGGTCTGCTCGCGCTCGTCGTGGGAGCCGCCGAGGCCCGCGCCGCGCTGGCGGCCGACGGCGTCGATCTCGTCGATGAAGACGATACAGGGCGCGTTACGCTTGGCCTGGTCGAACAGGTCGCGCACGCGCGAGGCGCCCACGCCGACGAACATCTCGACGAACTCGGAGCCCGAGATGCTGAAGAAGGGCACGCCGGCCTCGCCCGCGACGGCGCGCGAGAGCAGGGTCTTGCCGGTTCCGGGCGGGCCCACCATCAGCACGCCGCGCGGGATGCGGGCGCCCAGGGCGGCGAACTTGTCGGGGTACTTCAGGAACTCGACGATCTCGGTCAGGTCTTGCTTGGCCTCTTCCTGGCCGGCGACGTCGGCGAAGGTGACGGTGGGCTTGTCGCCGGCGAACATGCGCGCCCGGCTCTTGCCGAAGGACATGGCCTGGTTGTTCGAGCCCTGGGCCTGGCGCATGAAGAAGACGAAGAAGCCGATCAGCAGCAGGGTGGGCAGCAGGATGGTGAAGATGCTGAGCAGACCGCCCCAGGCGGGCGCGGGCAGCACCTTGACATTCAGCAGCTGCCGGCCGTCGCTATTGGTCAGCGGCACATTGTACTGCGAGAGCAGCGACATGACGCTGTCGGTCGACTCGAGGCGCGAGCGGAACTCGGTGCCGTCGTTGTAGGTGACGATCACCTGCTCGTCGCCGGCCTGGGCCTCGATCTGCTTGATCCGGCCGGCCTGGGCGTCGGCGACTACCTCGGCGATGCCCTTCTCGTTACTCTGGGTGTTGGCCGACCCAAAGTACTGGAAGAACAGAGCCAGGGCCGCGACCAGGATGATGAGATAAACAAAACTGTTCTTGAGCCAGCGATTGTCGCCCATGCGTGTAACTACCCTCCCAGGAGCGATGCCCCCTCTTACGGCGAGAGGAGAGACGAAACGGCGAAGGTGCGGCGGGTGGCCGCGAGCCTCGATGCCAAGCAGTGGTGCCTGTGGGGCGGGTTTGCGGGGGCCGTGCAGTGTGGAGGCTACGGGAGTATGCTCCTCCAACGCCGCGCATCGTGACGCCGTAGGGCAAGTATACCAGACGGGTATCGGCACTTCAAGGATACCAGATCACACCATATTTGTGATCTGGATCACCATGAATCAGTCTGACCGGCGGTGTTGGCGGCCGGCGGGCGGCCCGAGGCTGTGTGCTCAGTCGTTCTCGGGGCGCCCGGCGCCGCCCTCGGGGGTGCGCGAGTAGACCTCGGGCTTGAGCACACCGATGTAGGGCAGATTGCGGTAGCGCTCGGCGTAGTCGAGGCCGTAGCCGACCACGAACTCGTTGGGGATGTCGAAGCCGAGGTAGTCGACGGGCACGTCGGCGGTGCGGCGCTCGGGCTTATTCAGCAGGGTGCAGATGCGCAGGCTGGCCGGGTTGCGCCGCAGGAGCTGGCTGCGCAGGTAGGCCAGGGTGAGCCCGCTGTCGATGATGTCCTCGACGATCATCAGGTGGCGCCCGGCGATGTCGATGTCGAGGTCCTTGAGCAGGCGCACCACGCCGCTCGACTGGGTGCTGACCCCGTAGCTGGCCACGGCGATGAAGTCGAGCGAGAGGGGCAGCTCGATCGCCCGGGCAAGGTCGACCATGAACATCGCGCAGCCCTTCAGCACGCCCACCAGCAGCAGGTCGTCGCTCTCGGCGTAGTCGGCGCTGATCTGGGCCCCTAGCTCGCGGACGCGCCGCTGGATCTCGTCAGCGGGGATGAGCACCCGCTCCATGTCATGATGCATTGCCCGGTTCCTTTTCACAAAGTACGCCTACCCAGATTGTACTGCGAGTCGCGGCCCCCGCGATAGAGCGCTCGTCGGCCCGCAGCCCGACCACCCAGACCACGCCCCCCGGCGTAGCCAGGAGCGGCCAGGCGTCGCGCAGGTCGCGCGGCAGCTTGCGGTCGACGAAGAAGTCCTGGATCTTGCGGCTGCCCCGCCCTCCGGCGGGCCTGAAGCGGTCGCCCGGCCGCCGGCGCCGCAGCAGCAGGGGGCCGTCGAGGCTCTCGGCGTCGAGGGCCACCCACCATGGCCCCGGCGTCGCGGGCGCTTCGTTCTGCACGAGGCAGACCCACCCTGCGCCCAGCGGGTTGGTCCCCGGGGTGAGGGGCAGCTCGGCGGCGGCGAGCTGTGGCCCCGCGGCGGGGCGAGGGGCCCCGGGGCGGACCAGGCGCAGCCCCGCGTCGTCGACCTCGAGGCGCAGGACGCGCCCCAGGGCCAGGGGCCGACAGCCGGGGCGGGCGGCGCGGGCGGCCTCGACCTGGGGCAGGCTCAGCTCGGCCAGGCCCAGGCGCCCCGCCGCGCGGCGCAGTGCGTAGCGCTGCAGGGCGGGGTGCAGCCCCTCCCAGACCTCACGCCTGAGGCTGACCGTGTCGGGGCTCTCGACGGCCAGGGCGGGCCAGAGGGCGTCGAGTTGGCCCTGGATGAAGTCATAGTCGTCGGCGCTGAGGGTGGCCGTGCGCCCGAGGGCGGCCACGACGCGCGGGTTCTCGGCGGCCAGGGCGGGCAGCAGCCGGCGCACGCGGGCCCGGGCGAAGCGCAGGGCGCTGTTGCTCGGATCGCGGGTCGGGGCCAGCCCGTGCTGGCGGCAGTAGGCCTCGATCTCGGCGCGGCTCGTGGTGAGGAGCGGCCGCAGGAGCGGGGGGGCGAGGGGGTTGGCAGAAGGGGGCTGCTCGCCCGCCGCCCAATCGGACCAGGGCACCTCGGGGCGCATGCCGCGCAGGCCGGCGAGCCCTGCGCCGCGCAGGGCGTGGAGCAAGACCGTCTCGGCCTGGTCGTCGGCCTGGTGGGCCGTGGCGACGGCGTCTGCGCCAACCGCCAGGGCAGTCTCGGCCAGGAAGGCGTAGCGGGCGCGCCGGGCGGCCGCCTGCAGGCCCTCGCGCCGGCTGCGGGCCAGGGCGGGGACATCGCGGCGAGCCACAGTCGCAGGCAGACCCAGCGCACCAGCGAGGTCGGCCACGGCGGCGGCTTCGGCGCGCGAGGCGCTGCGGGCGCCATGGTCGAGGTGGGCGACGTGGAGCTGCGGGCCGCCGGCGCGGCGCAGCCGGTCGAGTAGATGGAGCAGGGCGAGGGAGTCGGGGCCGCCCGAGACGGCGACGAGGATCAGAGCGTCGGGGCGCAGCAGCTTGCGCGAGATGAGGAAGCTGCCGACACGCTCGCTGAGGGGGTCGCTCATGCCTGAGACCAAAGACGATAGACGAAAGACCAGGCTGAGCGTAGGGGCGGCTCGGCAGGGGCTCTCGTCAGTGGGAGCGAGGTCAAAAAAAGCGAAGTGACCAGGGGCCGCCGACCAGAACCGTTGCCTGCGCATTGGTCGATGGTCTTTGGTCCTTGGTCACCGACAGGTGGTGCCGGAGGCGGGATTCGAACCCGCGACCTAACGATTATGAGCCGTTTGCTCTACCACTGAGCTACCCCGGCGGACCGGCCGATTTTACCATGCCGGCCCTGCCGCGTCAACTTGCCGCGCTCAGTGGCAGGCGCACGATAAAGCGGGTATTGCCGGGCTGCGACTGGACCTCGATCGTGCCGTTGTGCTGCTTGATGATCCGGTAGCTGATATCGAGGCCGAGGCCGCTGCCCTTGCCGACGCCCTTGGTGGTGAAGAAGGGCTCGAAGATACGCGGCTGCACCTCGCGGGGGATGCCGGGGCCGTTGTCGGCGACCTCGACCATGATGAAGTCGTGCTCGCAGCGGGTGATCACGCGCAGGAGGCCCTTGCCGCCCATGGCCTCGACGGCGTTGACGATCAGGTTGGTCCAGACCTGGTTGAGTTCACCGCCGCGGCCCATCAGCTTCGGCAGGGCGGGGGCGTACTCGGGGCGCACGTCGACGCCCTTCAGCTTGTGGTTGAGGACGGTCAGGGTGTTGGCCAGGTCGCGGTTGATCTCGACCTCCTGCACCGGCCCCTGGTCCATGTACGAGTAGGACTTGACCGCCTGGACCAGCTCGGCGATGCGGCGCGTGCTCACCTCGATCTCGGCGAGCAGGCCGTCGGCGCCGGCCGACTCGGCGAGCCAGGCCAGGGCCTCGGCGGCGGCGGCGGGCGAGAGGTCGGCCACCAGGCCCTCGAGCTCGGCGCCCGTCACCCCGACCGCCACCAAAGGCGCGGCCAGGTCGTAGGCCCCGGGCACATCGAAGCCGGAGAGCCAGTCGCCGAGCTCGTCTTCGCGGTCCGAGCGCTCGAGGCTCGAGAGCGGCTGGAGCTGGGCCTGGCGGGCCAGCAGGCTGGCCTGGTAGGCGGACATACGGTCGATCTGGTCCGCGCCCATGCCGAGCTTGCAGAGGCGCAGGGCGCGGGCCTGCAGGGTCGGCAGGGCCTCGCGCAGCGAGTCGGCGGCCCGGCGGGCGGCCGAGGCGGGGTTGTTCAGCTCGTGGGCGAGCCCGGCCGAGAGCTTGCCGAGGGCGGCCAGCTTCTCGTGCTGCTGGCGCATGCTGGCGTAGCCTTGCATGCGCTCGGTGGCCGTCTGTAGCACCTTGGTGCCGAAGGGCGGCACGGCGGCGAAGATCTGGCGGAAGGCCGCCACGCCGAAGACGAGCAGGCGCGACGGCAGGATGGCGCGCGAGGTGACATTCGAGGGCACATTATTCAGGATCGACATCTCGCCGCCCATGATGCCGCGCGGGGTGGTGCCCATGACCTTCTCGACCCCGTCGATCAGGCGGATGATCTGCAGCTCGCCTTCGAGGACCACATAGAAGCTGTGGGCCTTCTCGCCCTCGCGCATGAAGAACTCGCCTTTGGCGAGGTGCTGCTCGCTGCTGTTGGCCAGAACCCAGTCGAGCTCGTCGTCGGTCAGGTCCTCGAAGAGCCGCAGCTGGGCCAGCTCGGGGGCGGTGATCATGGGGTGCTCCTATTTTGTCTCGAGGGAGGTGTGGAGTACCTAGCCCCCCACACCGCCCTCGCGGGCAGCGCGCATCACTTCAAGCGCGCGAGATGCTGGTGGACGAACTGAACCGCGATCGAGCCCTCGCCGACGGCGCTGGCCACGCGCTTGACCGAGCCGGCCCGCACGTCGCCGACCACGAAGACGCCCGGGATGCTGCTCTCCAGCAGGAAGGGGTCGCGGTCGGTGTCCCAGCCCCTGGGGCGGCGCCCGCCCTCGAGCAGTTGGGGCCCGGTGAGCACGAAGCCCTGGCGGTCGAGCTGCACGACGTCGACGAGCCAGTCGGTGCAGGGCACGGCCCCGGTGAAGATGAACAGGGCCGAGGCCGAGCGACGCTCTTCGCCGGCGGGGCCGCGCACGGTGATCGCCTCGACATGGTCGCCGCCGTGGACCGCCGCCACTTCGCTGTTCAGGCAGACCTCGATATTCTCAATCTGCCTGATCCGATCGACCAGGTACTGCGACATCTTGGCCTCGAGCGAGTCGCCGCGCACGAGGATGATCACCCGCGAGGCGTAGCCCGCCAGGTAGACCGCCGCCTGGCCCGCCGAGTTGCCCGCGCCCACCACCACCACCGGCTGGTCCTTGCACGAGATCGCCTCGGTGATCGAGGCGCCGTAGTAGACCCCCGCGCCGGTATGTTCGTCCGCGCCGGGCGCGCCGAGCTTGCGGTAGGACAGGCCGACCGCCACCACCACGGCGAAGGCGCTGATCTCGCTCCCATCAGACAGGGTCAGGATGCGGTAGGTGTCCTCGACGCGCATGCGGGTCACCTCGACGGGCGAGAGGATCTCGACCTCGAAGCGGCGGGCCTGGGCGACGGCGCGGCGGGCCAGGTCGCCCCCGCTGAGCCCCGAGGGGAAGCCCAGGTAGTTCTCGATGCGCGAGCTGGTGCCGGCCTGGCCGCCCGGGGCCTCGCGCTCGATCAGCACGGTGCGCAGGCCCTCTGAGGCGCCATAGACGGCGGCGGCCAGCCCGGCGGGGCCGCCGCCGACGATCGCCAGGTCGTAGTGGGTGCGCTCGGCCTGGCGTCGCAGGCCGGCCCGCTCGGCCAGCTCGCCCACCGAGGGGGCCGCAAGCCACTGGCCGTCGGCCAGCTGCACCATCGGCAGATGCGCGCCCTCGCCGTACTGCTCGAGGGCCGCGCGGGCCAGAGGGTCGCTCTCGACGTCGAGGTAGAGATAGGGCACGTGGTTGCGGGCCAGGAAGTCTTTGAGGGCATGGGTCTCAGGCGACCAGCGGTGGCCGATCACGCGGATGCCCTCGAAGACCGGGCTATAGCCCGCCTGCCACTCGTCGAGCAGGTCGTCGATCACCGGGTAGAGCTGCTCTTCGGGCGGGTCCCAGGGTTTGAGCAGATAGTAGTGGACCGAGGCGGTGTTGATCGCCTTGATCGCGGCGTCGGTGTCGGCGTAGGCCGTGAGCAGGGCGCGGCGGGCCTCGGGAAAGATGACCATGGCCTGGGCCAGGAATTCGACGCCGTTCATCTCGGGCATGCGCTGGTCCGAGAGGAAGAGGGCGACCGACTCGCCGCGCTGGCGCAGCTCGCGGGTGGCCTCGAGGGCGGCCGCGCCCGAGTCGGCGCGCACAATCCGGTACTGCTCGGCATAGCGTCGTCGCAAGTCGCGCGCGACGGCGCTCAGCACGCTTGCGTCGTCGTCGACGGTCAGGATGACGGGCTTCGCCATAAGGTTTTGTTCCACTCAGGGTATGCGGACACTCTCTGCACTATACCCGTGAAACCCGGCTCGTGGCAACCCGGCTGAATGGGTGGGCGCCTACCCGGCCTTCGGAGGCATAGCCCTTGCATAGAGGCCGCCTGGAGAGCGCCGAGAAAGCCTTTAGGAAGTGAGCCTCTGATGCAGTCTGAGCCCGCCGAGACGATCCGCGAGGCCGCTCGCGGTCTGCCCCCCGCTGAGCTGCCGGCCTACGCGCCGATGCTGGCGGCCTACCACCGGGCCCACGGGCCCGAGCTGCGGGCCATGGTCGCCGACCTGCCCCTGAGCCCCGGCGACCGCGTGCTCGACCTGGCCTGCGGCGACGGGGTCTATAGCTGCTGGCTGGCCGAGCGGGTGGGCCCCGCCGGCCAGGTGGTCGGCGTCGACCTCGCGCCGGCCTACCTCGCCCTGGCCCGCGCCGAGGCCGCCCGATCGCCCTATGGCGACCGGGTGAGCTTCAGGCTGGCCGACGCCTACGCCCTGCCCTTCGCCGACGATAGCTTCGACCTGGCCTGGTGCGCCCAGAGCATGTTCAGCCTGCCCGACCCCCTTGGGGCCCTGCGCGAGCTGCGTCGCGTGACCAGGCCCGGCGGCGCCGTGGCCGTCTTTGAGAACGATCTGCTCCACCCGATGGTCCTGCCGTGGCCGGCCGACCTCGAGCTGACCGTGCGCGCGGCCCACCTGGCCTCGCTCGAGGCCCAGAACCCCAACCCGCTGGCCGTCGGCCGCGACCTCTGCGTGCTCTTCGCCGAGGCCGGCCTGCGCGATTGCCGACTGAGCCCCTACAGCACCGCCCGCCACGCCCCGCTCGAGGAAGACGAGGCGGCCTTCCTCGCCTGGCACCTGGGCGACCTGCGCGAGCGGGCCCTGCCCCACCTCGAGCCGGAGGCGCAGGCCGCCTTCGAGGCCCTGACCGACCCGGCCAGCGAGCGCTATATGCCGCGCCGGCCCGACTTTGTGGTGACCTACCTCGACCTGGTGGCGGTCGGCATCAAGGGGCACGGCCCTACCGTCGCCGGCGCAGCACCTTGCTGAGCAGCGCGCCGACGATTGTCGCGAGGGTGGCCCCGGCGAGTACCGTCGCGCCGGGGCCTCCGCGCGCTTCGTGGTGGCTCGGGCGGGGCTCGGGCGGCTCGCCGACCGCGCGCTCTCGGGCGGGGGCGTCTTCTGGGGCGTCGGGCGCCGGCCCCTGGCCGTAGCTTGCGGTCGCCTTGAGCGTCTCGGGGTCGGGCATACCCTGCTGGGCGCGGGCCTCCTCGGTGACGGGGACAGCATTGGCGGAGGGCTTGATGCGCGAGCCGAAGCGCTGGGCGTAGACCTGGGTGAACTCGGCGCCGAAGAGCAGGATCTGGGCCGAGTAGAAGATCCAGATCAGCAGCACGATCAGCGAGCCAAGGGCGCCATAGGCCGAGCCGGTGCCGGTGGTGCGCAGATAGAGGTCGATCAGGAAGCGCCCCACCACGAAGAGCAGGGTGGTGATGCCGGCGCCCAGCAGCACGTCGCGCCAGGCGATCCGGGCGTCGGGCAGCACCTTGAAGATCAGGGTGAAGAGCCCGAAGGTGACCACGGCCTGCACCAGCAGGTTGACCCCCTGCCAGAGGATGGTCTGGTCGAAGGCCTCGCCCACCACGATGCGCCCCGCCGCTGAGAGGACGGTGCTGAGCAGGAGCGAGACCAGCAGCAGGAAGCCGGTGCCGAGGACCATGGCAAACGAGAGGAAGCGGTCCTGGACGAAGCCCCAGACGCCCCGCCCGGGCTTCGGCGCGACCTCCCAGATCGTGTTCAGGGCGTCCTGAAGCTGCCCGAAGACGCCGGCGGCGCCGAAGAGCAGGGTGACCACGCCGACGACGGTGGCCAGAGTCCCCGCCGCCTCCTGCTGGGAGGAGGCGGCGAGCATCTCCTGGATCGCCTCGGCGCCCTGCTGGCCGAGCAGGCTGTCGAGCTGGCCGCTCAGGGCGCCCCGGGCGGCCTCTTCGCCGAAGAACAGGCCCGCGATGCTGATCGCGATAATCAGCAGGGGGGCGAGCGAGAAGATCGTGAAGTAGGCCAGGGCCGCCGCCAGGCGCGGCGCCTTGTCCTCGTTAAAGTCCTTGAAGGCCGCGACCAGCATGTCGCGGATCTGTATCAGATTGCCCATGGCTCCTCTCCCGGGTCTGTACGGATTGGCCGTACGCGACACGGACGAGGGGCAAGATGTGTGCCGTGCGGGGCCCGCCTGAGGGAGGCTCAGGCCGCGCGCGGGCGGCGGATGGCCGCGACGAAGAGGGCCATGTAGGCCAGGGCGACGACGACGACGGCCGGCCCAATCGCGGCGACCCCGGCCCCGGTGGCGATCAGGCCGACGATCCAGGGGATGCCGGCGGCGCCGAGGCTGGCCGAACCCACCTGTAGGCCGATCGCATTCGCGGCGTGCAGCGAGCCGACCCGCTCGGCGGTGGTGCCGATCAGGGCCGGGAAGATCGGGGCGAGGGCGAAGCCCATCAGGACCATGGCCGAGGCGTTGGCCCAGGGCGCCGCGACGAGCCCGAAGAGCAGGGCGCCCGCTGTGGCGGCGAGGCTGCCGAGCCAGAGCAGCGTGCGGGGCGACAGACGCCCGGCGACAGCCCCGGCGACGAAGCGGCCCAGGGTCAGCCCGGCCCAGTAGAGAGCGACCCACTGGCCGGCGGTGGCGGGGTCGACCCCGCGCCCGAGGGTGAACAGGGTGTAGGCCCACTGCCCGGCGCTGACCTCGAAGCCGGTGTAGAGCACGAAGAGCGCGATGCTCAGCCAGACCTTCGGCAGCGCGAGGGTGGCGCGCAGGCCAACGGTACTGCGGACGGCGTGGGCCTCGGCGGTGGCGTCGGCGGTCCAGCGTCCCCTGGTGAGGGCGAAGCAGAGGGCCAGGGCCAACTGCCCCGCGCCGACGAGCAGGTACCCCAGTTGCCAGGGGCGACCGCCCGCGAGCAGGGCGGTCATCAGCAGGGGGCCGGCGGTGGCGCCGACGCCGTAGAAGCCGTGCATCCAGGTGAGCACCCGCGGGCTGGTGGTGGCCGCCGCGTAGTTGTTGAGGCCGCCGTCGATGCAGCCCCCGCCCGCGCCGAGCAGAGTCGTCGCGAGCAGCAGCACCCACCACGAGGGCGCGAGCGCGTAGCCGATCAGGCTCAGGGCCGTGGTCAGGCCGGCCGCCGTGAGCAGCCCGCCCACGCCAAGGCGGGCGATCAGGCGCCCGCTGAACACACTGGCCGCGATAAAGCCGACCGACCCGGCCACCAGCAGGTAGCCGAGGGCCCCGATCGGCACCCCCTGGGTCGTGGCGATCGAGGGCCAGGCCACGCCGAGCAGGCCGTCGGGCAGGCCGAGGCTGATGAAGCCGGCGAACATCAGGCCGAGCAGCACCAGGCGGCGCGGGTCGCGGGCGGTTGTCTCGGCGGCGGACTCAGACTGTAGCATCAATCGGCTCCTTCGGCGGGCCCTGTGGCCCGCGCTTCTTGCACCCGTAGATAATACCGCCAACGGCGACCGGCCGCGTCGGCGGCGTGTCCCTTGCTCACATCGGCCTCTGGCCTTACCCTGTAGCCGGCGGCGCCGCGACGACGAGGAGTCTGTATGAGCGAGGAATTCGTGCCACCGGTGAGCAGCAGGCGCCTGGATCTGCACTCCATGACGCCCGCCTTCTTCGAGCTGTGCCTGGCCGACGAGCGGCGGCGGGCCGCGGCCGAGCTGGGCGTGGCCGCCATCCACGACGACTGGTGGGCTGAGCGGGGGATCATGCAGTTCTGGCTGGGCCGCCTGCGCGACGACCCCGGGGTGCAGCCGTGGTTGGCGCGGGCCATAGTGCGCCGCGAAGACAGCCTGATGATCGGCCACATGGGCTTCCACGGGCGACCGGGGATGGAGCATCTCGAGCCTTACGCCCCGGGCGGTGTCGAGATGGGCTACACCGTCTTCGCCCCCTTCCGCCGCCAGGGCTACGCCGCCGAGGGTCTGGGGGCGCTGATGGACTGGGCCCGCGCCCAGGGCGTGCCCGCCTTCGCCCTCTCGATCGCGCCCGACAACGCGGCTTCGCAGGCGATCGCCCGCCGTTTCGGCTTCGTCAAGGTTGGCTCGCACGTCGATCCCGAGGACGGCATCGAGGAGATTTTCGCCCGCCAGGCGTCCTGAGGCAAGGTTTCACCTTGCGGCCCCGTACCCCCCAGCCGCGGTCAACGAGCGTAGGCGACGTTGCCGTCTGAATAACCAAGAGTCTGTGCAGAGGCGCGACGTTCATGGGGCAAAAGTGAGTCGCTCGTATCTGGCCGGCCTACAATCAGGCCATATAACTACGTGCTAGCCTACGAGGAGGCGTTATGACCCCGAAGGAGCTGAACGAGGGCGTGCGGTTCACGGTCGACGGCAATAACGAGGTGACGGCTGTGGTGCTGACCCCCGACCTGTGGCGCAAGATCCTGCACACCCTCGAGGACGGCGAGGAGCGTGAGCTCGTGGCCCTGCTCAAGGAGCGCGCCCCCGTCGCCCCCCTCGACTTCTCGGCGCTGCACATGCGCGAGCCGGGCGAAGACTGGGCCTGAGCCTTAGTGGTGGTGGAGGGGCCCGGCCCCTCCACCGCTCGTTCATCCAGAGGCCTGCACTGCGGTCCGGCGCAGGTATATGATCGCCTGCTCGGCCAGGGCGATCGCGCGCATAGCCTGGTCGTAGCAGAAGAGGCGACGCTCGGGGAGGGGCGCCCAGCCGCGGCCATCGCTATTCTCGGCCAGCAGCAGGGCGCGCCAGGCCTGCTCGACGGCGGCGTCGAGGCGCGGCTCGACCCCGGCCGGGGGGCGCAGCAGCTCGGCGGCCCGCAGCAGCCCGTCGGCCTCGCGGCAGAGCTCGTTGAGGCGCTGATTGTCGGGGTCCGCCGCCCAGGGCGTCAGGAGCGGATGGTCCGAGCCGGCCTTCAGGTAGAGGGGCGCGCTGCGGGGCGGGTTGGCCGCCAGGTAGTCGCGGGCCGTGGTGAAGCGCACGAAGGGCAGCGCGCGCAGCCGGTCGAGCAGGGCGCCGAGGAGCTCGGCGGGGATGGGCTTGGGCCAGCGCCAGTCGGGGACGAAGGCCCGCATGTCGAGGCCGACAAACTCCATATCGCTCGGGCCGAGGAAGAGGAAGCCCGGCCCGCCCGAGCGGTTGCGCCTGTGGTAGGCGATGACCAGCTCGACCGCCTCGTCGATGACGATCTCCCCATTGGCCAGCTCGAAGAGCATGTCGATCATCTGGGGCAGGTTCAGCAGGCCGTCCAGCCGGGCGCCCTGGGCGCCCAGAATACTCAGCGGGTGGAGCAGGTCGGCCTCTAGTAAGGGGCGCGGCCGATCCGCCGCGCGCAGGGGCAGGTCGCCGACCAGATTGAGGTTGCCGGCGAGGCACTCGAGGTAGTGGTTGAGCATCACCGGGACCCAGCTATGCCCGGCGTCGCGCACCAGGGCGACGCTCGCAGGGTCGAGGGCGAACTCCTGGGGGAAGAAGCCCGCCGGCACGACCCCGAGGTCGCCGAATAGCCGCTCGTAGATCTGGCTGAACGCCGCGATCTGGCGTCGCCCGTGGTCGAGGGGGATGAGCGGCAGGATCGGGTCGGCGTAGGTGCTGCCGCACAGCTCGATCTGCCCGCGGGCCAGCAGTACGCGCAGGCTGTGGATCACGTCGGGGTACTCGGCCGCCAGCTGCTCGAGGGTGTACCCCGAGAACTCGAAGACGGCTCGGGCCCAGGGCCGCCCGAGGAAGAGGGCGCAGATGGGCCTGTAGCTCTGGGCGACGACGGTGGGGGCGGCCGAGGCGGGCAGCTCGGCGTACTGCAGATTGGCGTGCAGCAAGAGCGAGAGGTAGAGGGGCGGCGTTGAGTCGGCCATAGAGCTCCTTTTAGCCCTCCCCGAGGGCCTGGAGGCCTGGTGCGGCGGGGGCGGAGGTCAGATGGCGGAAGAGGGCGGCGGTGCGCCGGGCGCTCTCGCGTAGGTCGAAGCGCTCTTCGGCGCGCCGGCGCGCGGCCTGCCCCATCTGGCGCAGCCGCTCGGGCTGACCGAGCAGGCGCGCGACCCGCAGGCCCACCCCCTCCCAGTCGCCCAGGCCAACGATCTGGCCAGTGGTCTCGTTCTCGATCACCTCGGGGACGCCGCCCACGGCGATGGCGACGGTCGGCACGGCGCAGGCCATGGCCTCGAGCAGCACCAGGGGCATGCCCTCGCTGCGCGAAGTCTGGGCCAGCAGGTCGAGCTCGGCGTAGAGCTCGGCCGTCAGCTCGCGGTGGCCGAGCATGTGCAGCCGCTCGCCCAGGCCGAGCCGGCCCGCCAGGCCGGCCAGCTGGTCGGACTGACCGCCATCGCCCAGCATGACGAAGTGGGCGTCGTCGCGCTGGCCGGCGACGTGGGCCGCCGCGCGCACGAACAGGTCGGGCCCCTTCTCGGCCTCGAGCCGGCCAATGAAGCCGACCAGGGGCGTCCCGGGGGCCAGGCCGAGCTCGGCCCGCAGGGCGTCGCCCCGCGGCACGGGCCGAAACAGGTCGAGGTCGACCCCGTTGGGGATGAGCGAGAGCTGCTCGCCGTGAACGCCCATGGCCAGGGCCTGGGCGAAGGCCTCTTGGCAGACCGTAATCAGGTGCGAGCCGACGGCGCGGCAGATCCCCAACTCGTGGGAGGTGATGTTCATGCCGTGGACGGTGGCGATGACGGGGAGGTGCGCGAGGCAGCCGGCGAGCCCGGCCAGGACGTGGGCCTTGGGCATGTGGGCGTGGATGAGGTCGGCCTCGTGGAGCCGGGCGACCTCGGTGACCAGCTGGATCGAGCGCCAGGGCGGGTCGTCGCCGATCGGCGTGATATAGACCTCGCAGCCCAGGGCGCGCAGCGCGCCCGTGAAGGCGCTCTCGTAGGGGCAGACGCAGACCACGGCCACCTGCTCGTCGATCAGGCGGCGGACCAGGCCGCGCACGGCGGTCTCCATGCCGCCGACGCTGGCGTTGCCGAGCACCTCGAGGACGCGGGGATGGGCCTGTTTGAGGGGTGAGCGCCGTGGGAGCAGAGACTTTTTCGTGTGGTCCTCCGGAGCTAATGAGTGATGGCCGAGCGCAGCGAGGCGCGCGTCGATCAGCATAAGGACTTCCTCGCGGACGCTCCTCGGGCGTCGGCACAGGCCTTGCTGCGTCAGGGCCCAGGAGGTGCAGCAATATGCGTGCCAGGCGAAGAGGTGCTCCAGGGCGGGTGGACATGGGCGACCTGCGCCGGATCGAGCCGATCAGCCGTTCGTTCGGCTATGACCGGGGCCAGCCGATCGACCGCTTCTATATCGAGGCCTTCCTGGCCCGCCATGCCGCGGAGATCAGGGGCCATGTGCTGGAGATCGGCGACGACCGCTACGCGCGGCAGTTCGGCGGCGGGCGGGTCACAGCGGTCGACGTCTTCGATCTGCAGACCGACAACCCGGGCGCGACGATCTACGGCGACCTGACCAGGGCCGGCGATCTGCCCGCAGAGCGCTTCGACTGTCTGATCGTCACCCAGGTGTTGCAGTTCGTCTACGACCTGCCGGCGGCCGTGGCGGCGCTGCGCAACGCCCTGCGGCCGGGCGGGGTGCTGCTGGCGACAATGCCGACGGTGAGCCAGGTCTGTCGCTTCGACATGGAGCGCTGGGGCGACTACTGGCGCTTCACCAGCGCGTCGGCCCGACGGCTGCTGGGCGGCGTCTTCGGGCCCGAGGCGGTCACGGTCGAGACCTTCGGCAATGTGCTGGCGGCCAGCGCTTTCCTCTACGGACTGGCCGCCGAGGACCTGACGGGCGCCGAGCTCGCGGCCAATGACCCCGACTACGAGCTGCTGGTGGCCGCGCGGGCGGTCAGAGGAGCCCCCGAGCTCGGTTGACGAAGAGGGGCGCGAGGAGGCGCGGCAGTTTGCCGGGAAGAGCAGCTCGACACCTGAATCGCTTCTGGGGGGCGATCAGGCACAGACCGGCGGGGGGGCCGGCGTGGGCTTGCTGTCGGGCTGCTCCTGGTCCGGCCGGCTGATGGTGCGAAGGTTCATATAACTCATGCCCGCCGGCCCCAGGAAAATACAGCTCGGCCCCTCAGCTATAATGACTGGGAAGGAGGGAGCGCATGATTGTGTGGGTTGTCGTGATCTCATTCACTGCCCTGGGCGCGGCCTTGATCATCTGGCGCGGGCAGTTCGCCTACTGGCAGGGGATGTTCTTCGGGGCCAGGCTGCACCCTGGCTGCGCCCTGGTCGAGGGTGTGCTCTTCGTGCTGGGCGCCCTGACCTTCTACACGCTCTTCCGTCTCGGGATCATCCCCCTGCGGCGCTAAAGCGCGGGAGGCGCGGAGGGCTTGGCCCTCCACATCCACCCGGCCGCGAGGGAGGCGTGGAGGGAGGCCCTCCACATCCACCCCTTGCCACAGAATCGTCACATATTCGTCGAACTGTAGCGACACGGCGGTCGTATAACCAGGGTACGGGGGAGGTGTTCCCCCGCCGACGCATACAAGGAGCCCCTGATGAGCGACCAGCCTACGCTGCTGAGCGATCAGCCGCGTCGCACGGCGAGCCTGCTGCCCTTTGGCGTAGGCGCCATCCTCTTCGTCATCCTGCTCTCGGCCGGCAGCCTGATCGGCGGCGAGGTCGGCAGCTTCATGAGCGCGAGCATCAACGCCGTGCCATTCGCCATCCTGGCCATTCTGGCCTACATGGGCGGCGACCGGCCGAACTGGGCCTGGCTCGCCACGGGGGTCTGGCTCGCGGTGATGATCGGCGCGATCAGCCTGACCACCCTGAGCCTGGGCTTCGCCGCCGTCGCGCCCGACCTGCTGCGCAACCCCGAGGGCCTGTCCGGCCTGACCCCGGACGCATGGCTGCGCATCGCCCTGATGCTCGTCGGCGTCGCCGTGAGCGTCCTGCTGGGCGCTCTGCTGCTCATCCCCGCCCTGCGCCGGGCGGCGGCCCGCCTGATCCCGCTCGACCCCAAATCGTTCGTGCACACCACGGCCCTGGTGACTGTGGTCAGCATCGGCCTGATCTGCAGCGTACCGCTGCTGGTCCTGGGCGCCCCGCCGCTCCTGGCGATTGTCGACCAGTTGACCGCCGAGGCCCTTGGCCGCGACCAGGCGGGCATGCTGCGCGACCAGGTCTACGGGCTCGTCTGGGTCATCCCGGCCGCCATCCTGGCCGTCGGCTTCGGCATCAGGCGTAACCTGGGCGAGGCGCTGCAGCGCCTGGGCCTGGTGCGCCCGACCTTGCGCCAGGTGGCCGTTGGCGTCGTCGTGGCTCTGCTGCTCGCGGGCGCCGTACAGCTGCTCGGCGGGGCCATCCAGTGGCTGTGGACGGCTCTGGGCTGGCCGGTGACCGACAGCGACGCCTTCGAAGAGCTGCTCTCGTTCGCGATCAACCCGATCGGGGCTGTGGTGATCGGCGTGGTCGCCGGCCTCGGCGAAGAGCTGGCGGTGCGTGGCGTGCTCCAGCCGCGCATGGGCCTCATTCTCTCGAACCTGTTCTTCATGAGCCTTCACGCCCTGCAGTACAACTGGGACGCGCTGCTGATCGTCTTCGTGGTCGGGGTCGTCTGCGGCATCGTGCGCCAGCGCAGCAACACCACCACCGCGGCGATCGTCCACGGCACCTACAACTTCACCCTGATCATGCTCGCCGCGGCGGGCATCGGGGGCTAAGACAAGGTGCGTAACCGAGGTACGCGCTTCGCCGCTGCCTGCGGCCGGGGTGCATGGGGCCTCCGGCCCCGCGAGGGGTGGATGTGGAGTGCAAAGCGCCGCAAGGTGAAACCTTGCTGAGAGGAGGCGGCAAGAGCATGATGCAGAATACGACAACGTCGCCGGCGCGCAAGAGTCCGCTCCGCGCGGCCCTGGCGATCGCGCTGATGGCCGGGGCCGGCGCCCTGGTCGGCTACCTCGGGGCTACGGGCGCCGATGCTCTGGGCCTGCTGCCCGAGTTCGAGCTGAGCGGCGGCGAGCTGCTCGGCCTGGCCCTGCTGGCCCTGCCCCTGTGGTTCCTGGTCGTCCTGGCCCACGAGCTGGGGCACCTGGCGGGCGGGCTGCTGGTCGGCTCGCGCCCGCTGCTGCTGATCGTCGGCCCGCTCAAGCTGACCTGGCTCGACGGCCGGGCGCGGCTCGGTCTCAACCGCAGCCTGAACCTGGGCGGCGGCGTCGCGGCGGCGGTGCCCGCCGACGACCGCGACCTGCTGCGGCGTCAGCTGGCCATGGTGGCGGGCGGCCCCCTGGCGAGCCTGCTCTTTGGCCTGCTGAGCCTGGCGCTCGTGGCGGGCCTGAATGGCCTGGCGGAGGCCGCGGCAGCCCTGACGGCCCTGCTCTCGCTCGCCATCGCCGTGGTGACTATGGTGCCGATGCAGGCCGGGGGCTTCTACAGCGACGGCGCGCGCGTCGTGATGCTGCTGCGCGGCGGCCCGCGGGCCGAGCGCCTGGGGGCCGCCGCGCTCATGGTGGGCGCCGCGATGGCGGGGCAGCTCGCCTCGCTCGACCCCACGATTGTCGCGCGGGCTACCGCTCTGCCAGATGGCACGATCGACGACATCGGCGCCGCCCTGCTCGCCTATACCTGGGCCCTCGCCCGGGGCGAGCAGCAGCAGGCCGGCCGCTACCTCGACCACGCCCTGGCCTTCGAGGGAACCTTCGCCTCGCCGCTGCGCCCGTCCCTGCTGGCCGAGGGGGCCTACTTTCTCGCGCGCCACAGGGGCGAGGCCGAAGCCGCGCGGGCCTACCTCGAGCAGGTCGGCGCGGCGACGATTGTCGAGCCCCACGACCGCAAGCGGGCCGAGGCCGCGGTGCTGCTGGCCGAGGGCAAGCCCGAGGAGGCCCGCGCGGCCGTCGAGGCCGGCCTGGCGGCCCTCGCGCGGGCCCGCATGGGCGTGGCGGGCGAGCTCGACGCCGAGCTGTTGCGCGAGCTGCGCGAAGCGTGTAGCCTGGCTGCAGGAGCCGCAGAGAAACGAAGCTGATGGCGACGATCTTGATCGTAGAAGATGAGCACGAGCTGGCGGCCCTGGTGCGGCGGCAGATCGAGGGCGAGGGTCACACGGCCCTGGTGGCCCACGACGGGCAGACGGCCCTGATCATCGCCGCACAGGCCCAGCCCGACCTGGTCATCCTCGACTGGATGCTGCCGGGCCTCGACGGGCTCACGGTGATGCGGCGCATGCGCGAGCGCTCGACGGTGCCCGTGCTGATGCTGACCGCCCGCGACGACGAGGCCGACCGGGTGCTGGGGCTCGAGGTGGGCGCCGATGACTATATGACCAAGCCCTTCAGCCTGCGCGAGCTGATGGCCCGCGTGCGAGCCATGCTGCGGCGGGTCGAGCTGCTGACCAGGCCCGCGAGCGACGAGGCGACGTCGATCGAGCTCGACCGGCTGCAGATCGACCCCCTGGCCCGGCGGGTTGCGGTCGACGGCGAGGCGGTCGAGCTGACGGTCAAGGAGTACGACCTGCTGCTGCTGCTCGCCCGCCATCCCGGGCGCAGCTTCAGCCGGGCCTACCTGCTCGACCATATCTGGGGCGCCGACTACGAGGGCGGCGATCGCACGGTCGACACACATATTGTGCGTCTGCGCCGCAAGCTCGGCGAGGTCGGCGAGCGCATCAGCACCGTGTGGGGCGTGGGCTATCGTTTTGAAGGATGAAGGATGAAGGATGAGCGCTGAGCGGCCCTTCCTTCTCAGGCGCGTTGGCTTCTGGCGAGCCATGATCGAGCTGTCGATCGTGATCAACCTGGTCTTCGTGCTGCCCTACGCCCTGGGCGCGTGGATCAAGTCGCCCTGGCTCGAGCTGCTCGGGTATGTGGGCATGGCCCTCTACGCCTACGCCGCATGGCGCCTGGCCCCGGGGACGGGCGGGATCGCGCGGCGAATCGGGCGCTTGCTGCTCTGGCTGAGTATCTTCATCCTGATCAACGGGCTGGCCGGCTGGCTCACGATCTCGTACGTGCCCTACAAGGGCACCTGGCTGGGCATGCGCCTGGATGATCTGCAGTTCTCCCTGGCGACTTATATGCTCAGCGCGAGCTACCTGATCGCCAGTCTGTTCCTCTCGGCGCGGCTGCTGCTGGCGGCATGGGGTCTGGGCACGCGCCGCCTGCGCTGGCGGCTGGCCTTCACCTATATGCTGGTGGGCGTCCTCACCCTGATCTTCGTGCCGATCGCCCTGCTGCTCTACGTGGCCTCTCTGAGCCTCGTCGCAGTGCCGACGATCGTGCCGCCGGGCCAGGTGGCCCCGACCCTGGCCGCCGCCGTCGCTCCCGCCGTGGCCGATGCGACGCCCGACGAGCTCGCGGGGCTGCTCGCGGGGCTGCTCGACGGCACCGTCAAGCTGCCCATGCCCGAGGGCGAGGAGATCGCCGAGGTGTCCGGGCTGCTGCAGGGTGTGCGGCGCCTGTCGCTGCTGGCCCGCGACGGCACGGTGCTGGCCAGTGTGGGGCGCGAGCCCTACGCCGTGGGCGCGCCGCCCGACTCAAGCAGTCTTGGCCTGATCCTCCCTCGCGCCACGACCCCCGGGGCCTGTGTCGAGGGCTACCCGGCCGCGGGGGCGGTCAGCGACACGGCGGTCTGCGCCGTGGGCCAGGCCCCGACCGCGCTGCTGGTGGTCGAGAGCAACGTCGACAGCAGCGCGCAGATCGGCGCGGCCTTCGGCCGGCTGATCAACGTGACCCTGCTCGGCTCCAGCGTGGTGCTGAATCTGTTCGCCCTGGTCGTGATCGGCCTGCTGCCGGTCGGCCTCGGGGTCGGCTACCTGCTGGCCCGCGGGCTCACCCGGCGCATCGAGCGCCTCGACCAGGCCGCGGCGAGCCTGGCCGCGGGCGACCTGGGCAGCCGTGTGCCCGCCGCCTCGCCCGACGAGATCGGGCGCCTGGGCCTCACCTTCAACAGCATGGCCGCCCAGCTCGAGGAGCGCGAGCGGGCTCTCGCCGACGCCGCCGCGCGCTCGGACGCGCTGCTACGCTCCAACAAGCGCCTCGTGGCCGACGTGAGCCACGAGCTGCGCAACCCCCTCGCCACCCTGCGCGGCTATCTGGAGGCCCTCGAGCACGACTACGGCGACAAGCTGCCCGAGCGCGACATGGCGGTGATCCGCGGCGAGACCCAGCGCCTCACCGCCCTGGTCGAGGATCTCTTCACCCTGGCGCGGGCCGAGGCTCAGCAGCTGCCGCTGACGCTCGAGGCGGTGGACGTGGGGGCGATGGTGAACCGTGTTGCCGAGACCCTGGCGCCGCTGGCCCGCCGTGAGCGCGAGATCGAGGTCGTCGCCCAGGTGGCGCCCGGCCTGCCGGCGGCCCGCGCCGACCAGGTGCGCCTCGAGCAGGTGCTGCGCAACCTGGCCCAGAACGCCGTGCGCCATACCCCGCCCGGCGGTATCATCGCCTTCGAAGCCACGCTCTGCGAAGACGGCGCTGTGGCCCTGGCCGTGGCCGACACCGGGCTGGGCATCGCCCCCGAAGATCTGCCCCTCGTCTTCGAGCGCTTCTACAGGGGCGACAGCTCGCGGGCGCGCGAGACCGGGGGCGCCGGCCTGGGCCTGGCCCTCGTGCGCGAGCTAGTCGACGCCATGGGTGGCGCAGTGTCGGTCGAGAGCACGCCCGGGCGCGGCTCGCGCTTCACGGTGTGCCTGCGGCGTTGGGGAGTCGGAGGGGCCGCGCCCCTCCGAACCTCCACGCCTGAGGATCAGTAGCGCAGGATCAGGGCGATCCGGCTGTGCTGGCTGAGGGTGCCGTCGTCGGCGAAGACCACGCGGCCGCCCATGGCCAGGACCTTGGCGATCACCTCGTCGACGGCGTCGTCGAGGGCGGTGGGGCCGCCCTGATCGCCCGCGGGCAGCAGGCGCAGGCCGCTCTCGTCAACGGTCGCGGCCTCGTGGTAGCCCTCCTCGACGATCAGGGTCTGGCCGCGGCCCTCGTGGGCGAAGCGCCAGACCTCGCCGAGGGTCGAGGCGCTGCGCTGCCCGCCGACCGCCGCCTCGAGCTCGCCGAAGATCCCGGCCCGCCGGGCGGCCAGGCTCTCGCGCACCAGGGGCCAGACCAGCTTGCCCAGCTCGTGGGCGCTGGTCGTATCGTGGTTGCCGGTGAGGCTGGTGACGATCTTATCGCCGTGGCTGGTCACCTCGCGGAAGAAGGCCAGGTAGCGGTCGACGCCCACCAGGGCCACCGGCAGCGGGTCGGCGGCCAGGTAGGTGCCCAGGGCCTGGTCGACATCGCGGAAGAAGATGCGGTGGTGCTCGTCGCGCAGCTGCGAGACGTTGATCGCCGGGTCGGTCGGCAGGGTGCGCCCGCCGCCGCGCCCGCCGTGGGTCATGGGGAAGGGCGAGCCCGCGGTTAGCTCGGCCAGGTCGTCGCGGCTGGCCTCGAAGAGACGGGTGGACTGCTCGGAGAGAGCCAGGACCCAGTAGCGCGGCGAGCGGTTGAAGGCGTAGACCAGGTCGCGGGTGAAGAAGCTCTCGTCCACGATCACGCGCTCGGGCAGGGTGAAGGGCAGCCTCTCGGCGCGCACTGTCTCGTCGCTGACGAAGAGGGCCAGCCCGTCGAGGTTGTGCTCGTGGTCGATCCCGTCGGCAAGCTGATCGATGCCCCGCAGCACGCCCTCGACCTCGCGCTTGCCCAGCTCGCCGGTCAGCCGTTCGGCCGCCTGGCGGACCAGATTCTTCAGGCGAATCGGGTCCTGGCGGTTGTCGGGCGAGGTGCGGTGGGTCGGCAGCGTGATCGTCACGCAGGGGTAGCCGCGCGCGGCCTCGAGCAGCAAAATGTCCTGTCGGTTCATTCCGATAGCTCCTATGCTAACTATGGTGCATTTTTACCACAATACCATGACTGGCGCAGAAGCGGGAAGGACACTTGAGGAAAGGGCGCGCCGAAGCCTCGGGTGCGGAGGAGAAGATCCCCCGCCCCCGAGGCTCGGAGCCTGGGCCGTGGCTGTCTAGCGGAAAACGACGGGCAGGAGCACGGTGAAGCGGGCCGAGGGCGCCCCGCCGACCGCATCGGCCGTGGAGATGGCGCGCAGACCCTGATTCGCCGGGGCCTCGCCGGCCAGGCCCAGCACGAAGATCGAGCTGGCCGAGCCGGCCAGGACGGTGGCCCGGCCGCTGAGGACGGTCGCGCCGCCGCCGGCCAGGGCCACCCTGTAGACCAGCGTGCTGGGCGCCAGCTCGAGCGAGCGGCTCTGGCCGAAGCTGAGGCCGGCTACCACAGTCGTGTCGCCGCTGAGCACGTCCACCGCCGGCGCGTTGGGCGAGAGGTGAACCACGCGCAGGCTGCCCTTACCGGGGGCCGGGGCCGCGCTGTCGTCGAAGAGGCTCAGGCCCACGGCGGCGGGCGTGGCCCTCAGGGCGGCCGCGCCGGCACCAAGCTGCCCCGTGGCCGCAGCCGTGTAGGCCTTGCCGCTCGCCAGGGTCACATCGCCGCTGATCACGGCCTGAGTCGAGCCGGCCGGGGTGATCGCCACGCTGTAGCTGCCGGCGTACACACTCAGATAGTCGCTCAGGTCGCCGAAGCTCAGGCCGGCGGCCACCTTGTCGCCGCCCAGATAGACGTCGACGGCGGGTGCGTCGGGCACCGCGTGGAGCAGCCGCAGCTCTGCCAGGGCGAAGGTGGCGTCGACCGAGGGGGTGACGGTGAAGGCCTGGGCGCCGCTGCCGCCGAGCAGGCCGTTGGCCCAGGCGGTGTAGACCTTACCGGCCTCGACGGTCAGGCTGGCGGTGAAGATCGGGCTGCCGCCCGTCGGGGCGATGCCGACCGCGTAGGTGCCGGCCGGGACATCGAGGTAGCCAGTCGCGCTGCGGAAGCTCAGGTTGGTGATCGCGCGCGCGCCGTCGACGAAGATGTCTACGGCCGGGGCGTCGGGCGAGAAGTGGGCCGCCCGCAGCCGGGCCTGGCCGATGGCCGGCCTGCTATTGTCGTCCTCCAGCACGGTCGCGCCGAAGTTGCCGCCGGTGCCCCTGGCGATAATGCTGTAGTCGGTGCCGCCCGCGACCGTGACATTGGCCTGGATGACCGCCTCGGTCGCCGGGTCGCCGCCGGCCAGCACCACGCGGATATCGTAGTCGCCCGCGTAGACCGGGATGTAGTCGGTCACGTCGAAGAAGTCGAAGGTGACCGCCCGCGCGCCATTGACGTACACATCGACCGGCGAGCCGGCGATGTCGGGCACGGCGTGGATGGCGCGGATACGGGCAATCTCGTAGGTGGCGTCGACCGAGGGGGTGACGGTGAAGGCTTCGTCGCCGCTGCCGCCGAGCAGGCCGTTGGCCCAGGCGGTGTAGACCTTACCGGCCTCGACGGTCAGGCTGGCGGTGAAGATCGGGCTGCCGCCCGTCGGGGCGATGCCGACCGCGTAGGTGCCGGCCGGGACATCGAGGTAGCCAGTCGCGCTGCGGAAGCTCAGGTTGGTGATCGCGCGCGCGCCGTCGACGAAGATGTCTACGGCCGGGGCGTCGGGCGAGAAGTGGGCCGCCCGCAGCCGGGCCTGGCCGATGGCCGGCCTGCTATTGTCGTCGTTGAGCAGCGTCCCCCCGACCGGACCCGTCCCGGCCGTCCCGCGGGCCACCAGGCTGTAGTCGCGGCCGGCGGCGAGGTCGAACCGGCTGTCGATCACGAACAGGCTCGGGCGGGCGAGACTCTCGCCGGCCGGGATGACCTGTACCCGGTAGTGGCCGGCGGGCAGCTCGAGGTAGGGGCCGACCGTGAAGAAGGGCACGTCGCCGAGGACCTTCGCGCCATCGACATAGATATCGACGGGGCCGAAGTCGGGGACAGCGTGGACGGCCCGCAGGCGCGCCGGGCCTTCGGCAGCGCCGGCCGCCGGGATAGCGGCGGGCAGCAGCGACAGGGCGGCGAGCGTGGCCAGGGCAATCAGGATCAGCGGGCGGCCCCAGTGGCGAAGCAGACGTGTAGCCAAGGAGATCCTCCATTGAATCGTGCGGCTCGTGCGCGGTTCTCCTGCGGGCACAGCGCGGCCGGCTCGCGGCGGGGAGAATTCCCCTCGCGCGGCCGGGCCTGCCTTCGGGAATGGCAAAGCCGTGGCTGCGCGTCGCCGCGTGCCTCTGGTGGTCGCTCTGGTGAGCCCGTCAGGGGGTGCGCTATGGGTGAACGGCCTGGAGAGGGGTGGGCAGGTCAGGGGCCGTTCGTGTAGATCTACGGAGGGTTAGGTCGACTGGATGTGTCGATCAGCACAGAGCGGGGCATGGGCCGCGCTTCGCCGCGGGAGGGGCAGGGAGGGGCGGGAGGGCCAGGGAGGGCCTGGCCCTCCCTGAAGCCCTCCTGACGGCCTAGAGGCTCAAAGGCTTGAGCACCTGCTCAATATCGCCGCGGTTCTTCTCGAGCCAGGGCGGCAGCTTGAGGCTCGTGCCGAGGCGCTCGAGCGGCTCGTCGACGGCGAAGCCGGGGCCGAGGGTCGCCAGCTCGACGATATGGCCGTCGGGGTCGTTGGTGTAGATGCTCTTGAAGTAGATGCGGTCCATCACCGGGCTGACCCGCTGCCCCGCCGCCAGCAGGCGCTCGCGCCACGCCAGCTGGGCGGCCTCGTCGGCCACAGCCAGGGCGAAGTGGTGGGTCTGGCCGGCGCCCATGCGCACCCGCGGGCTGGCCTGGGGGTCGCGCTCGAAGTAGGTGATCAGGGTGCCGGGGCGGCCGTCGCCCGCGCCCCAGTACCAGTGGGCCGAGCCCGGGTCGTCGAAGTTATTGGTCATCTTCACGCGGCGCATGCCCAGCAGGTCGCCGAAGAAGGCCTGGGTCCGCTCGATGCTCGTGCCGATGGCCGTGATATGGTGCATGCCGTGGCTCAGGGCCATGGCCGGCGTGATCGTGGGCACGGGCTCGGCCCAGGTGAGGGCCCTGATCGCCTCGGCGTCGCGGTTGGCCACGAGCATGGCCTCGGGCGGGGCGCGGAACGCGGTGCCGATCGCCTCGGGGGCCTCGTCGACGGCCCAGCCGGGGCCGAGGGTGGCGATCTCGATGATCACCCCGTCGGGGTCGCGGAAGTAGATCGACCGGAAGTAGTGGCGGTCGAAGGGCCCGTCGACCGCATGGCCCAGGTCGGTCAGACGGCGCTTCCATTGCAGCAGCCCGTCGTAGTCGGCCACGGCCAGGGCGAAATGGTGCGTGCCGCCGATGCCGGGGCTGCCCTTGGGCGCCTGGGGCCACTCGAAGAAGGTGATCGCCGAGCCGGGGCTGCCCGTCGCGTCGCCGAAGTAGAGATGGTAGCTGCCGGGGTCGTCGAAGTTTACGGTCTGTTTGACCAGGCGCAGGCCCAGGGCTTTGGTGTAAAAATCAACGCTGCGCTGCGCGTTCGCAGAGATAAGGGTGATATGGTGCAGGCCAAGGATCGTCATCTGCTTTTCCTCCTTTTCACGTATTGTACGCGCTACAGCAAGACAGGGGGGGCCAATGCCCCCCCTGTCTCAATGGAATGTCTCTGAGCTACTAGGCGGCGGCGGGCTCCTCGACCTGCTTGATGATCTCGAGCTCGATCTCGATCGTCACCTCTTCGCCGACCAGGACGCCGCCGGTCTCGAGCGGAGCGTTCCAGCTCAGGCCCCAGTCCTTGCGGTTGATCTTGGTGCTGCCGCTGAAGCCGGCGCTGGTGGTGCCCCAGGGCGCCTTGGCCTGGCCGCTGTACTCGACGTTCAGAACCACCTCGTTGGTGACGCCGCGGATGCTCAGATCGCCGTAGATCTTGGCGTGAGCGTCGCCCAGGACCTCGACCCGCTTGCTGACGAAGGTCAGGTAGGGGTAGTTGGCGACATCGAGGAAGTCGGGCGACTGCAGGTGACCGTCGCGCTTCTCGTCGCGGGTGTCGATGCTGGCCGCCTCGATCTTCACGTCCACCGACGAGTTGGCCGGGGTGGCCTCGTCGAAGTTGACCGTGCCGCTGAAGTTGTGGAAGCGGCCGCGCACTTTCGAGATGGTCAGGTGGCGGACGCTGAACTGTACGCTCGAGTGCGAGTTGTCAATAATCCAGCTGGACATCGTCGGGGCTCCTTATGTGTCGTTTGCTTCTGCTTACAGAGCCAGTCTAGCGTTGATGCGTAAACCCCGGCGTGAACACAGCCGTGAACAAAAGTTTAGCTCAGGCGATGCTCGCCTCAAGCCGGTCGATCTCCTCGCTGAGCCTGCGGCGTCCGCCGCTCTCGGCGATGGCGCGGGCCTGGGCGAGGGCGGCGCGGGCCTCGGCGGGGGGCAGGAGGGGCGCCAGCCAGATGCGCACCTGGGCGGCGAGGTGGCATGTCCCGAGGGCGTCGGCGCGGGCCAGGGCCGCCGAGAGCCGGTGGATGGCGAGGCTGGTCAGCCCGCGACGCTGAGCGACCAGCCCCAGGTTGGCGGTGAGGCCGGCGATGCGCTCGGGCACGCCCGTGCGCTCGGCCAGGGCCAGCCCCTCGGCGAAGGCGGCCTCGGCGCCGTCGAGGTCGCCGCGGGCCAGGGCGATCTCGCCCTGGGTCGAGCGCAGGTAGGGCAGCATGCCCAGGGCGCCCCGCTCCTCGGCGAGGCGCAACCCCTCGGCGGCGTAGCGCGTGGCCGCCTCGAGGTCGCCCAGCAGGTGGAGGTGGTAGGCCAGGTTGTTGCGGGCCAGGATGCGCCAGATGAGGGCCCCCTCGGGGGCCACCGAGTCGGGGGCGCCGTCGGCCACAATCATGGCCTCGTGGTAGTAGGCCACCGCCCGCGGCAGGTCGCCCTGCTGAGCCGCGCCGCTGCCGAGCTCGAAGCGCACCTGGGCCAGGGCGACGGGGTCGGGCTCGGGCTGCTCGGCCACCAGGCGCTCGGCCTCGCGCAGGCGCAGGGCGGCCTCGGCCAGGTCGGCGCCCTCGAGCGAGAGGGCGGTGCCCCAGCGGAAGAGGGCCTGGGCGCGTTGGGCCTGATCCCCCGTGGCGGCGATGTCGCGCACCAGCTCGATCACCTCGGCGTAGCGGGCCTGGGGGATGAGCGTGCCGGCGAGGCTCAGGCGCGCCCGCGTCGCCCGGGCGGGGTCGCGGGCCAGGCCCAGGGCTTCGCGGAAGGTCTCGCTGGCCCTGGCGTTCTCGCCGCGGTTGTAGAGGGCGTCGCCCAGGGCCAGCAAGATGTCGAGGCGCTGGGCAGGCGACGCCCCGAGCAGCGCCTGCTCGTAGAAGGCCACGGCCTCGGTCCAGGCCGCCACCGTGGCGGCGTGGTGGCCCGCCCGCAGCGCGTAGGCTGTGGCCCGCTCGGGGGCGCCGCCCTCGGCGAAGTGAGCGGCGATGATGCCGGCTACCTCGTCGGGCCGGTCGCGATGCAGGGCCTCGAGGGCCTCGGCGACGCGCCGGTGCAGCGTGCGATGGCGCGGCTCGCCCACCTCGCGGAAGGCGACCTCCATGGTCAGGCTGTGGTCGAAGCTGTAGCGCCCGTCGGGCATGGGCTCGACCAGGCGGGCCGCCCGCAGCTCGTCGAGGGCGTCGAGGGCCGCCGCCTCAGAGAGGGCCGCGGCGCGCGCGGCCACCTCGAACTCGAACTCGCGCCCTGCCGCCACGGCGGCGTCGAGCACGCGCCGGGCGCCCTCAGAGAGGCGGCTCAGGCGCGATTCGATCATGCTGTAGACGGTCTGAGGCACCACGGGCGCCGCGGTCGCCGCGGGGCCTAGACGCCCCTCGGCGCTGAGCAGGCCCGTCTCGCGGGCGTGGCTCACCAGCTCGGCGATGATGTAGGGGTTGCCCTCAGAGATGCGCCCGAGCCACTCGGCCAGGGCGACCGCGTCGTTCGGGCCGAGGCTGTGGGCCAGGGCCGCGGTCTCGGCGGGGCTGAGGCGGCGCAGGGCCAAGCGCTCGATCCGGCCCTCGCGCGTGAGGGCGGCCACCAGCCCGCTCAGGGGGCCGCGGGGCTCGGGCGGGCGGGCCGTGGCCACCAGGGCCAGGGGCGTGCCCGCGGCGCGGCGCAGCAGGTAGCCCACGAGGCCGAGGGTGCTGGCGTCGGCCCAGTGCAAGTCGTCGAGCAGCAGGGCGACGGGCCCGCGGGCGGCCAGGGCCAGGAGCAGGCGGGCGACCCCCTCCCAGAGGCGGGCCTCCTCGGTGCGGCCCGTAGGGGGGGCCAGGGCCTCGTCGCCGCCGGCCAGCTCGGGCACCAGGCGGGCGGCCTCGCGCAGCCAGAGGGGCTCGACCCCCAGGCCGGCCCGCAGCATGGGCCAGTCGGGGTAGTCGGCCAGCGAGCGCAGGGCGGCGATCACGGGGTGGTAGGGCAGGGCCAGCTCGAGCTCGTGGGCCGTGCCCACCAGGGTGATCCCGCCCGCCCGCCGCGTGCGATCGAGGAAGGCGTTGGCCAGGCGCGTCTTGCCGATGCCCGGCTCGCCCTCCAGCAGGGCCAGCCGCCCCCTGCTCACGGCCGCCTCGAGGCGGGCCAGCTCGGCCTCGCGCCCGGTGAAAGGGAGGCTAGGGGCCGAGGCGAGGGGCGGCGGGGGGGAGACAGGGCGGGGAGGGGCGGGAGCGGGGGGGAGGGGCGCCGGCGCGCCCTCTTCGGCGAGGCTATCGGTGATAATCGCGTCGTAGATCGCCCGCGTCTCGGCCATCGGCGGCACGCCCATCTCCTCGTCGAGCAGCTCGCGCAGCTGCTCGTAGCGGCGGATGGCCCCGACCCGATCGCCGGCCAGATAGTGCATGCGGATCGCGTCGCGCTGCAAGTCCTCCTGGAGCGGGTCGAAGGCGAGGGCGCGGCGCAGGGCCTCGAGGGCGGCGCCGAAGTCGCGGCGGGCGGCGGCCAGGCGGGCCAGGCGGGTCAGGCCGCGCACGGCCAGCAGGCGGGCCCGCTCGCGCTCGGCGCCCAGCCACTCCTCGAAGGGCTCGGAGTCGGGCAGCCCGAAGCCGGCCAGCAGGTCGTCGCGGTAGCGCGCGAGGGCGGCGGCCAGGGCGGCCTCGTCGGCGTCGGGGGCGGCGAGCAGGGCGGTCAGGGCGCGGTAGTCGACGTCGGCCGCCGGGTCGATGCCCAGGGGGTCGTCGCCGATCAGGGCCGGGCCGAGGGCCCGGCGCGCCCCGTGGAGCGTGGTGCGCAGGATCTGCTGGGCGGCGCCCCGCTCGTGGTCGGGCCAGAGCATAGCGAGCAACTGCTCGCGGCTCACCGGGGCGGCCTGGGCGGCCAGGTAGAAGACTAGGGCCCGGGCGCGGCGGCGCGGCAGCTCGACAGGGGCGCCGTCGCGCATAATCTGGGGCGGGCCGAGGAGCTGGATCGAGAGCATAGGGGCTCCGGCAGGTGGACTCGCCATGATTATACTCGCCTGCGCCCTCCCGCAGGCGGCCGCGAATTGACGCCCTTCGCGCCGCTGGCTATAATGCCGCTCAGGGTTGCGCCATTCCGCGGAGAGATGCCATGAAGCTGA
>CAZKTU010000060.1:0-30863 GCA_964555675.1 uncultured Oscillochloris sp. | reverse complement strand
AGGAGTCTGGGCCGTGTCTCAGTCCCAGTCTGCCTGGTCGTCCTCTCAGACCAGGAACCCGTCATAGGCTTGGTGCGCCGTTACCACACCAACTACCTGATGGGCCGCAGGCCCGTCCCAGAGCGCGTTACCGCTTTCATCCTTGCGGATCGTATGCGGGATTGCCACCGCTTTCGCGGCGATATCCCCCACTCCAGGGTTGGTCACCCACGTGTTCCTCAGCCGTGCGCCACGCGGCGGTGCAAGCACCCCGCGTGCGACTTGCATGCATTAGGCACGTCGCCAGCGTTCGTCCTGAGCCAGGATCAAACTCTGCGTTTGGTGTGGAGCGTCCAGCGTTAGCCAGACATCACACCTAATGTGAGCCCACTCTACTGTCACCATTCAGTTGTTCAGGTGCGTCTCCCGACGCTCTCGGCCAACAAAAAACCAGGTGGTGGGTTGCCCCTCCAGCCTGGCGACGTCTCCGGGTTGCCCCGGCGCGGTTCGCAATTTGTCAGCCAAAAGACTAACTCGGGTTGTGTAGGTCTTCTCCTACCGGAGTGAGACCGTCAGCACTCTTGAAGGATACCACAGCTTCGTCGTTTGTGCAACTCGGCTGTGTTAGAGCTTCATTTGAGCGCTCGCCCTTGCGGGCGGAGGGCCCGGGCCAACAAAAAACCAGGTGGTGGGTTGCCCCTCCAGCCTGGCGACGTCTCCGGGTTGCCCCGGCGCGGTTCGCAATTTGTTAGCCCTGAGACCAACTCGTTTGTCTGATCTGCCTCCGTGAGGAGTGAGACCGTCATCACGCTGGTGAGTATAACCGACCTGCCGATCCTTGTCAAGCGGGGTTGTGTTAGCGCATTGTTAGCGCTCGCCACACACGCTCTGGCGCGTCCCTACGCCAAAAAAAAGAGGGCCAGGTCTCCCTGGCCCCCCTTCTCGCAGCCTACTCGTCGGCCGGATCATACTCCAGCTCGTCTGGCTCTTTCGCCGGCCTGAGGTGGCTGGGCAGGCGCCCATAGACGCTGGTGAGGAACCTGAGGCCGCCGCCGACGCTCTCGTTGAGGGCCTCGGCCCTGAAGCGCCACCCCCAGTTCCGCCCGAGCAGGCCCGGCGTATTCATGCGCGCGTCCGCGCCAAGCCGCAGTACGTCCTGGAAGGGTGTCACCACGATGTCGGCCACCGACATCATCGCGGCCCGTATCAGGTCATAGGCGATGTCGCTTCCGTCGCGCGCGAGGTAGGCCCGCACCTGCTCGCGCCCGCCCTCGTCGAGGGTGCCGTACCAGCCCACGGTGGTGTTATTGTCGTGGGTGCCCGTGTAGACCACGCTGTTCTTCGTGTGGTTGTGGGGCAGATAGACGTTCTCGGGGTCGCCGTCGAAGGCGAACTGCAATACGGTCATCCCCGGGAAGTCGAACTGCTCGCGCAGGGCATGCACATCCGGCGTGATCAGCCCCAGGTCCTCGGCGATGATCGCCAGCCCCCCCAGCTCCTGCTCGAGCCGGGCGAACAGCTCGGGCCCGGGCCCCTTGACCCAGCGCCCGTGGATCGCCGTCTCCTGGCTGGCCGGCACCTCCCAGTAGGCGGCGAAGCCGCGGAAGTGGTCGAGGCGCAGCATGTCAACCTGGGTGAAGGCGGCCCGCAGCCGCGCCACCCACCAGGCGTAGCCATCCTGGGCCATCCTGTCCCAGCGGTAGAGCGGATTGCCCCAGCGCTGCCCCGTCGCGCTGAAGTAGTCCGGCGGCACGCCCGCCACCACCGTCGGCGCCCCCTCTTTGTCGAGGAAGAACAGCTCGGGGTTCGCCCAGACGTCGGCGCTGTCGTACGCCACGAAGATCGGCGCGTCGCCAATGATCGAGATGCCCCGCTCGTTGGCGTAGGCCTTGAGCGGCAGCCACTGCTGGAAGAAGAGGAACTGCAGGAACTTCTGGACCTCGATCGCGTGGGCGTGCTCGGCGCGCGCCTTATCCAGGGCCCCGGCCTCGCGCGCCCGCAACTCGGGCGACCAGCTGCTCCAGGCCTGCCCGCCATGAGCCCCCTTGAGGGCCATAAAGAGGGCGTAGTCGTCGAGCCAGCCGGCCTGGGCGACCGCGAACTCGGCAAAGGCCGCGGCCAACTCGGGGGCGACGCCCTGGCGCAGACGCTCGTAGCTGAGCTGCAACAGGGGCAGCTTGAAGGCAATCACCTCGCCATAGTTGACCGTATCGATGCCCAGGTCGTGGCCGACGGCTGCCTCGACCACCTCCTCGTAGCTCAGCAGGCCGCGCCGAATGAGCTGGTCGAGGCTCACCAGCAGGGGGTTGCCCGCACTGGCCGAGAAGGCCTGGTACGGCGAGTCGCCATACCCCGTAGGACCCAGGGGCAGAATCTGCCACAGGCTCTGCCCAGAGGCGGCCAGGAAGTCGACGAACTGATAGGCGGCCGGCCCCAGGTCCCCGATCCCCCAGGGGCCCGGCAGCGAGCTAGGATGCAGCAGAATGCCGCTCGAGCGTGCAAAACGCATAGTGCCCTCTCTTGTGACATGTGGCACAGATCGCGGCGATTGTAACACGATTTGAAATAAGAAGCCCAGGTGACACAAGGCCACCTGGGTCAGTGCCTGGAACATGTGGGGAGCGCCCGCAGTCCTTCGTTATGTCTACCTACCCGCCGCCTCTGCCCCACAGGGCCGTCGAGCCCGCAGGAGCTTACCCCTTCACCGAACCCGCCAGCAGCCCGCGCACGAAGTAGCGCTGCAGCGAGAAGAAGACCAGCAGCGGGATCAGCATCGAGATGAAGGCCCCGGCGGTCAGCAGGTGCCAGTCCTGGCCGCGCGAGCCGACCATCTCGGCCAGGCGCATGGTCAGCACCTGCACGTTGGGGGCCGCGCCGATGAAGATCAGGGCCACCAGGTAGTCGTTCCAGACCCAGAGGAACTGGAAGATCGCGAACGAGGCCAGGGCCGGCACCGACAGGGGCAGGATCAGCCGGGTGAAGATCGTGAAGTGCGAGGCCCCGTCGATGAAGGCCGACTCGAGGATGTCGCGCGGCAGCTGGCTGACGTAGTTGTAGAGCAGGTAGGTCGCCAGGGGCAGGCCGAAGCCCGTGTGGGCCAGCCAGACCGCCATGTAGGTGCCGTTGAGGTCGACCCGCACGTAGTCGCGCAGGATCGGCACCAGGGCCACCTGCAGCGGCACCACCAGCAGCGCCACCACAATCGTGAAGAGCAGGAAGCGCCCCGGGAACCGCATCCAGGCGAAGCCGTAGGCCGCGAAGGCCGCGATCAGGATCGGGATCACCGTCGAGGGGATGGCCACGGCGATGTTGTTGATCAGCACGCCCCACAGGTCCTCGCCGGCCTCGACCGACTCGTTACCATTGGCGTCGGTGTAGACATACTCTTTGCCGCCGGTCACCGCCCGGTAGTTGTCGAGCGTAAAGGCGGTGTTCATCGTCCAGGCCTGGCCCTGGATGGCCACGACGCGCCCGCGCCGATTCTCCCAGGTGATCCGCCGGCCGTCGGGGATGGTCACGCCCTCGCTGATCTGGTCGGCCGTGTAGGTCCCGCCGCCCAACTCGGGCGGGAGCGTGATCGGCTGGCGCAGATCGGTGTCGCGCGGCAGCTCGACCGTCCCCACCGTGGTGTACTCCTGATGCGGGAAGACCGTCCACCAGCCCGTGGTGCGAATATCCTCGCGGTCGCGGAACGACGAGATGAACAGCCCGATCGTCGGGATGGTCCACAACAGACAGATCAGCCCCAGCACGGTGTTGACGATGATCTTGCCGATCAGCTGCTGGCGCTTCTGGCTCGAAACGCGACGCACGGGTGCGGGCTTTGCAGTCACTGCTGCCATCAGAAGACCTCCTGGCGGTTAAGCTGGCGCAGGTTGTAGACCATCACCGGGATGACCGCGATCAGCAGCACAATCGCCACCGCCGAGCCGTAGCCGAAGTTACGGTTGGTGAAGTACTGGCGGTAGAACTCGACCGCGATCACATTGGTACCGTACTGGCCGCCGGTCATCACGATCACGATGTCGAAGATCTTCAGCGTGACGATCAGAATGGTGGTCGTGACGGTCACGATCGTGCCCTGGATGGCGGGCATCATGATGTTCCAGAAGATCTGCAGCTCGCTGGCCCCGTCGACTCGCGAGGCCTCGATGATATCCTCGGGGATGCCCTTGATCGCCGCCGAGAAGATCACCATGGCGAAGCCGGTCTGCATCCAGATCAGGATAATCACCAGGAAAAAGTTATTCTGTGGTTGGAGCAGGGTCGTCCAGGCTTGCGGCTGGAAGCCGAGGCTGGTGATCACTGCGTTGAGCAGGCCGATCTGGGGCTGACCGGGCGGCGCGTAGTAGTAGACAAAGCGCCAGATCACGCCCGCGCCGACGAACGAGATCGCCATCGGCATGAAGATCAGCGACTTGGCCAGGGTCTCGAAGCTGCTGCGGTCGGCCAGCACCGCAATAATCAGCCCCGAGATCACACAGCCCGCCGTGCCGAAGATCATCCAGAAGAAGATATTGTTGCGGAAGGCCGTGAGCATCGTGCGCTCGGTGAAGACCGCAATATAGTTGCTCAGGCCCACGAACTCGGTCGAGCTCTCGTTGAGGAAGCTCAGGTAGAGTGTGCGTAAGGTCGGGAAGAAGAGCGCCCAGCCCAGGAAGAGCACCGCGGGGCCGACGAAGACGAAGGGCAGCAACAGGCGACGCAGGCCACCCGGCAGCTGCTCGACCACCATATTCAGCGTGAAGAACAGGCCCGCGGCGCCGCCCACGCCCCAGACGATCGCGATCGCCGCCGTCAGCAGTTTGGGCAGCGTATTCTCACGCTGTGCGTCGCGCAGGAAGATGAAGCCGCCGTAGATAAAGGCCAGCAGCAGAGCGAACAAGCCCAGGGCCAGAATCAGGCGGCCAGGGTTGAGGCTTTCACTTGACGATGCGGCGCCGCGCCGCGGGGTCACCTCAGTCGTGCTTTGCATGAGCTACGCTCCGTTGCGTGTGGGGACTGGCCCCAACCCGTTGTACGGCAATGAGCCGCCTCTTCGTCGGACCAGGGGGCCGAGACCCCCTGGTCCGTAGCGTACCGTCAGCGCGCGAGAAAGCCTACTGGGGCCAGCCCGCGTCGATCTCGGCCAGGGCCGTGTCGAGATCGACCGTGCCGGCGACGTAGTCGGTCATGCCGCGCCAGAACGAGCCGGCGCCGACCTCGCCGGGCATCAGGTCCGAGGCGTCGAAGCGCAGGCTGCTCGCATTGAGGATGATCTCGCCCACGCCGCGCTCGATGTCGTTGGCGTACCAGTCGAGGCTCGAGTCGTTGTGGGGCGAGATCGCGCCGCCCTCACCCAGCCAGGTCTCGACCGAGGCGCCGCTCGAGAAGTAGGACAGCACCGCGCGCACCTCGGGCCGGTCGTCGAAGGCGGCCATCAGGTCGCCGGCGACCAGCACGGGGTCGCCGTACTGCTCGTCGATCCCGGGCATGTAGAAGAAGCTGTAGTCCTCGCCGGCGACCGCGTCGGCCGGGAAGAAGCTGGTGATGAAGTTGCCCTGCTTGTGCAGCCAGCAGCCCGGCTGCTCCTCGAACATAGGCGTGGGGGCGTCGCCGAAGTTAGTGGTGACGATCGAGGCCCGGCCGCCGTAGACGTACTCGTCGTTGAACCAGATCTCGCTCATCTTCTCGGCGGCGGCCTTCACCTCGGGCGAGGCGAAGTCGAGCTCGCCGGTGACCCACTTGTCGTAGTTCTCCAGGCTGGTGGTGCGGAGCATGATCTCCTCCATCCAGTCTGTGGCGGCCCAGCCGGTGGCCGCGCCCGACTCGATGCCGATGCACCAGGCCTGGTCGCCGTCGGCGGCGATCTGCTCGGTCAGGGCCAGCATTTCGTCCCAGGTGGTCGGGATGGTGTAGCCGGCCTCGTCGAACTTGGCCTTGGGGTACCAGACCAGGCTCTTGCCGTTCACGCGGTGCCAGACGCCCGAGGTGATCTCGCCATTGGGGCCTTCCATCTTGGCCATGTCGAGCCAGCTCGAGTTGTAGTTCTCGGACAGCCAGTCGGCGCTGATGAACTGGCTGGCGTCGACGACCTTGCCGTCGCGCACGAAGTTGGCCAGCAGGCCGGGCTGGGGGAAGTCGGCGATGTCGGGCGGGTTGCCGCCGTCGACGCGGATCGAGATCGTGGCCTCGAACTCCTTCGAGCCCTCGTACTGGATGTCGATGCCCGTCAGCTCCTCGAACTCGGTCATGGCGTTCTCGAACTTCACGGCGTCGGCGTCGACGAAGGGGCCGGTCATGGTGACCGTGGTGCCCGTATACTCGCCGGCGAAGGCGGCCGCAAGCTCGGCGCTGATCTTGTCAGCTTCGGCCACCAGGGCGGCCGTGGCCGAGTCGCTCGTGGCGGCCGGGGCCTCGGTCGGGGCCGGGGCGGCAGTCGGGGCCACAGTCGGGGCCGGGGCCTCGGTCGGAGCGGGGGCGGCCGTGGGGGCCGGGGCCTCGGTCGGCGCGGCGGCGGCCTCGGTCGGCGGGGCGGGCGGGGTGGTGGGCGTCGCTGCGCCGCCGCCACAGGCGGCCAGAATACCGGCGATCATCGCGACCAGGGCGATCAGTGAGAGTTTGCGAAGCATGAGATCCTTCCTTCATCGGTTGAGAGGCGTCCGTTGCCAGAGGCGCACGCGCAGTCGCGCTCTGCGCCGTCACAGTGCGGTATCAGCGCCGTGAAGATTCAGATCACCCCCTTTCAGCTGCTCTAGAGCGCTTGGCGCTCGGCGGAAGCTTTGCAAAGCAGCGATAGAACTGACAGCAGCCAGGGCACGTCCTCGAGGCTATGGCATCGGTGGCGGTGCCGTGGTGGCGCGGTGGATCAGCTCGACGGGCAGGCGCTCGATAGTCGCCGATGGCTGCTGGCGCGCCAGCAGGCTGAAGACCAGCTCGGCGCCGATGGCCCCGCTCTCGTAGAGCGGCTGGCGAATGGTGGTCAGCCCGAGGTACTCGGCCACGTCGATATCGTCGAAGCCCATCACCGAGAGTTCATCCGGCACGGCGATGTCGAGATCGCGGGCGGCCTCGAGCACGCCTAGAGCCTGTGTATCACTTGCCGCAAAGATTGCCGTAGGAGGTTCGGGTAGCTGAAGCAACTGCCGTGCCAGTACGCGGGCCTCATAACGCCCGTGAAAGCCGAAACGCTCGTACTCGGGGCGGCCGACGATCCCTATCGCCTTCAGCGCCCGTAGATAGCCCCGATGGCGATCCCAGCTGCTGGTGAAGTTGAAGGTCGCCGTGTACTCGCGCGCGTCGCCGATGAAGGCGATCTGTCTATGGCCAAGCTCGAGCAGGTGGCGCGTGGCCAGCTCGCCCGAAGCGATATCGTCAATCCCGATCCCGTAGAGGCCCTCGGCGGCTGTGTCCACCAGCACCACCGGCAGACTGGTGGCCAGCAGGGCTGCGACCTCTTCGGGGTGCGGGGTCAGCGAGATAATCACCACGGCGTCGCAGCGGTCGGCTTTGGGCACATCGCGCAGGCAGGCGTCGCGCCGGGTCGCCGTCTCGACGTTGAAAACGACGAGATTATAGCCGTGCCCCGCCAGAGTCGCCTCAATCCCCCGCAGCCGCTCGACCACCGACGGCCGCGTAAAGAAGGGCGCGATCGTGGCCACGGTCAGGGTCTTGCCGAGGGCGAAGCTGCGCGCGATCTGGCTCGGGCTGTAGTGGAGCTCGGCGATCACGTCGAGCACGCGCTGCCTGGTTGACGGGCTGACCAGCGGGCTATTATTGAGAACGCGCGAGACTGTGCCGAGCCCGACGCCGGCGGCGCGAGCAACATCACGGATGGTGGCCCCCACGGCACCTCCTACATCCGGGTCAACCTTGACAGGAACAGTCATAGTGTGGAACTGGTTCCAATACTAACATAGATTGCCTGCTTGTCAAGGGCGGTGCGGACATTATACCTCATTTTCGATTTGCGTGGGAGCGCTCCCAGGACTAAAATAGGCCCGATCCCCCGCATAGCATACGGAGACCGCAATGACTGAGCGCGTCGGCTACATTGGCCTGGGCATCATGGGCCGCGGCATGGCCGCCAATCTGCTCAAGGCCGGCTTCGACCTGACGGTCTGGAACCGCACCCCCGCCCGCGCCGACGAGCTCGTCGCCGCAGGGGCCACCCTGGCCGCCAGCCCCGCCGAGCTGGCCGCCCGCTGCGATGTGATCTTCTCGTGTGTCAGCGACACGCCCGATGTGCTCGAGGTTCTCCTCGGCGAGCAGGGCGCCATCAACGGCGCCCGGCCCGGCGCGCTCTTCGTCGATATGAGCACGATCAGCCCCCAGGGCGCCCGCGATATCGCCGCCGCCCTGGCCGCGAAGGGCGCCCGTTTCCTCGACGCCCCGGTCAGCGGCGGCAGCGAGGGCGCCGCCAAAGGCACCCTCAGCATTATGGTCGGCGGCGCGGACGACGATGTCGCCCGGGCCATGCCGTTCTTCCAGGCCATGGGCAAGACGATCACCCACGTCGGGGCCGTCGGCGATGGCCAGAGCGTCAAGCTGGTCAACCAGATCCTCGTCGTCGGCACCATGCTCGCCGTCAGCGAGGCCCTGGTCTTCGCCCAGGCCTCGGGCGTCGACCTCGCCAAGACCCTCGCCGCCGTCACCGGCGGGGCCGCCGGCAGCTGGATGCTCGCCAATCGCGGCCCCCAGTGCCTCGCCCGCGACTGGCGCCCCGGCTTCACCATCGATCTCCAGCAGAAGGACCTGCGCCTGGTGCTGCAGGCCGCCGACCAGGTCGGGGCCCCCATGCTCGCCACCAGCCAGATCTACCAGCTCTACCGCACCCTCCAGCAGTCCGGCCTCGGCGCCGAGGGCAACCACGCCCTGATCAAAGCCCTCGAGCGCCTCGCCGGGGTCGAGGTCGGCGCGTAGCTCCTGCCTCTACTTTGGCTCGGGCGCCATGGCGATCAGCAGGGTCAGCCGCCCCGCGCCCACATTCACCACGCCGTGGGCGATGTCGGCCGGGGCCCAGGCCAGGCCGCCCGGGCCCAGCCGCTGGGTCACATCGCCCACGCTGAACTCGCCCTCGCCCTCGACCACGAAGTAGCACTTGTCGCGCCCGGCGTGGCTGTGGGCCGGCTGGGCCTGCCCCGGCTCCAGGCAGTCCATGCCCACCAGCATGTTCGGGCTCACGAAGATCGTGCTCTTGAACCAGCGCTCGGCCCCGACCCCGACATGCTCGCGGTAGTCCGTGAAGTAGCTCACAGCTCCTCCTCAGTGCTATAATGCCCTGGCGTCCCCCTCTGCCAGACCTATCCTACCACCGCTCTATGGCTGACCCTGTCGCCGACCTCGAGATCGCCCTCCATCGGCGCGAGTCCGAGGGCTACACGGCCGAGCTGCGCTACACCGCCCCCGACAGCGACGCCGAGGTCCGCCCCGGCGCGCCCGGCGTGGTCCGCTTCGACTGGGCTGCCCTGCGCGCCGCCGAGCCCGACCCCGCCGCCTATGGCGCCCAGCTCAGCGAGAGCCTCTACGCCGCCCCAGCTTTCCGCCAGGCCGTCGCCGAGACGATGGCCAGCGCCGCCGGCCAGGACGCCATCCTACGCGTCCGCCTCGCTATCGGCCCCTCGGCCCCCGAGCTGCACGCCCTGCGCTGGGAGCTGCTGCGCGACCCCGCGGGCCAGCCCCTGCTGCTCGGCCAGCAGGTGCGTTTCTCGCGCTACCTGGCCAGCCGCGACTGGCGCCCCGTGCGCCTGCGGGCCCGCGCCGACCTGCGCGCCCTCGTCGCCGTCGCCGCCCCGCCCAACCTGGCCGCCTTTAACCTCGCCCCTATCGACGCCCCCGCCGAGCTGGCCCGCGCCCAGGCCGCCCTCGGCGCCGTGCCCGTCGCCGCCCTCAGCGGCGAGGGCCAGGTCACCCTCGACGCAATCATCAGCGCCCTGCGCGACGGCCACGCCGGCAGCGAGAATTTCGATATCCTCTATCTGGTCGCCCATGGCGCCCTGGTCGACGGCGAGCCCTACCTCTGGCTCGACGCGGCCGAGCAGCGCCCCACCCCCGGGGCCGAGCTCGTCCAGCAGATCAGCGAGCTGCGCCGCCGCCCGCGTCTGGTCGTCCTCGCCTCGTGCGAGAGCGCCGGCGAGGGCCTCACCGCCGACGGCGCGCCCCTCGCCGCCCTTGGCCCGCGCCTGGCCGAGGCCGGCATCCCCGCCGTGATCGCTATGCAGGGCAAGGTCTCGCTCGAGACCGCCGGGGCCTTTATGGCCGCCTTCTTCGCCCAGCTCAGCAGCGAGGGCGCCATCGACGGGGCTATGGCCGTGGCCCGCGGCAGCGTGCGCGCCCGCGACGACCACTGGATGCCCGTGCTCTTTATGCGCCTGCGCAGCGGCCAGATCTGGTACGACCCCGGCTTCGGCGGCGATCGGCCCTTCGAGCAGTGGCCCAAGATCACCCGTAATATCGGCGCGGGCAACTGCACCCCGGTGATCGGCCCCGGCCTCGCCGAGAGCATCATCGGCTCGCCCCGCGAGGTCGCCGGCCGCTGGGCCGCCCAGTACAACTTCCCCCTCGCCCCCCACCAGCGCGAAGATCTGGCCTCGGTCGCCCAGTTCCTCAGCGTCAACCAGGAGCCCCAGTTCCCGCGCTACGAGCTGCTCAGCTACCTGCGCGGCGAGCTGATCGCCCGCTACGGCAAGCACTTCCCGGGCGACCTGAGCCAGGCCCCCCTCCCCGAGGTCTTCGCCGCCGTCTCGGCCGCCCTGCGCGCCCGCGGCCAGCACGACCCGCACCAGGTCCTCGCCGAGCTGCCCTTCGCCGTGTATGTCACCACCGCGATCGATACCCTGCTCGAAGAAGCCCTGCGTGCCGCCAAGCGCGAGCCCCAGGTCGAGCTACTGCGCTGGAATGAGTACCTGGTCGATCTGCCCTCGCTTTTCGACGAGGGCTCCGACTACAAGCCCAGCAAAGAGCGCCCCCTGGTCTTCCATCTCTTCGGCTCGGTCGAGAACGAGGACTCGCTGGTGCTCACCGAGGACGACTACTTCGACTATCTGATCGGGGCCACCCGCAACCGCGAGCTCATCCCGCCCGCCGTCAGGGCCGCCCTGGTCGACCGGGCCCTGCTCTTCCTCGGCTTCCGCCTCGACGACTGGAGCTTCCGGGTGCTCTTCCGCAGCCTGATGAGCGACGAGGGCGGCAACCGGCGCAAGCGCTACACCAACATCGCCGGCCAGATCGTCCCCGAAGAGGGCCAGGTCCTCTCGCCCGGCGGGGTCTCGCGCTACATGGAGCGCTACTTCCGCGACGTGAATATCGATCTCTTCTGGGGCGGCGCCGACGACTTCACCCGCCAGCTCCAGAAGGAGTGGCAGAAGAGCGGTGGGCGCTGAACAGGTTCGCAACCTAGTTGCGCGTTTCGCCGCTGCCCGCGGCCGGGTGCGGGGGCCTGCGGCCCCCAGGTGGCTGTGGAGGGCGATGCCCTCCACGCCTCCCACCACGAAGCATCAATCCGGCGCCGCGGCCCCGATCTCGGCCGCGAGCTGCCGCAGGAAGCCGCGCATGAAGGCCGTGCGAGCCTCGGCCTCGGCGCGGCCGGCGGCGGTGGTCATGCTGCCGGCCAGCTTCAGCAGCTTGGTGTAGAAGTGGTCGAGCGAGGCGACCGCGTCGTTGGGCGCGCGCCTGAGCGGGAAGGGCTCGTCGGGGTCGTAGAGCGGCCGCCCCATGGTCGCCCCCAGCATCAGGGTGCGGGCGATGCCCACGGCGCCCAGGGCATCCAGCCGGTCGGCGTCCTGCACCACTCGCGCCTCGAGCGTCTCGGGCGCGATCCCCGCCGAGAAGCTGTGGGCCGCGATCGCGTGACCCACGCCGGGCAACAGCTCCGCGGGGTAGCCGGCCGCGGCCAGGAAGCCCGTGGCCGCCTCGGCCGCCAAGCGCGAGGCCAGCGGGCGCTGCGGCGAGTCCTTCGGCACGGTCACACAGTCGTGGAGCCAGGCCGCCGGCAGCACGACCGCCAGGTCGGCGCCCTCGGCGGCGGCCAGGGCGCGCGCATTGGCCACCACCCGGCGCGTATGCTCCAGGTCGTGGGCCGCGTCGCCGGCCGTATTCTCCTGCAAGAAGGCCGCGCAGCGCCCCTCCCACAGGCTCAGGTCAAGCATAGACAAGGTTCCACCTTACGGCATTTTATTCGCTCGCGGGAGGCGTGGAGGGCTTGGCCCTCCACATCCACCCTGCCGGTCCAGCTTCGAGGCGAACCATCATGTTCGCCTGAAACATGCCTTAGCGTCCATAGCTCTTCGTGCGGATGATCGGCAGATACCAGCACCCGGGGCACGCGCCCCGCTGCTGTACAATCGCCCAGGTGCCCAGGCTGCTGGTCTGCACCACAACCCTGGCGCGCCCCTGGTCGAGGCTGAAGCTGTCGGCCGCCGACCAGCTACCGTCGACCAGGCGGGCCGGGCGCAAGCGCGCCGGCGTCGCCAGGTAGGCCGTCAGGTTGGCCTGGGTGTAGCGCAGCGTCAGCTCTGCGGGCGCGCTCAAGGGTGCGCTGATCGCCAGGCCCGTAGCCTTCGCGAAGAGGGTGATGTTATAGCCATAGGGCACGGCCCAGGTATATTGGGGGTCGACCGGCAGCTTCAGAATGGGCTCGACCACCACGCGCACCTCGCCGCCCGCATCGGGGGGCAATACGACCGCCCCCGGCGGGATCCTGATGCCCGTGCCGTCGTCCAGGGTGAAGCTCCACCCCTCGGCGGCGACAAAGCTGTCGACCACACTGGGCGGCAGATCGGCAAGTGGCTCGATCGCAATCTCGCCGACGTTGATCGCCGTGGTCTGCTGCAGGGTCATGGCCGAGGTGACTGTCTGCCGGCCCAGGTTATATGTGCCTTTCGCCCGGCCCTTCGAGACTTCGATTGCGCCGAAGATCTCGGTGACCTGGTTGTTGAAGCTGGCCTGAATCCTGAAGTTCCCGCCGCCCTCGGTCTCGTCGTCCGAGCTGCGCTTCGAGCCCCTGATGTCCGGCTCGACGTCGGCGTCGTCAACCCCGCTGCCGTTACTGGTCACCTTTCCGGTGATCGTCACGGTCCGGCCCGAGTTCGAGCCCCTGACCCGATAGATCTGGGTCCCAAGCTGGGCCAGGCCCAGGCTCCCCGCGCCCGGGCGCGGCTGCGCCATCACCAACTGCGGCGCCAGGTCGAGCAGGCAGCTCGCGTCGTTCGGGCAGGTGGCGTCGATCCCCAGGACATAGCCCGTCGGGCGGCCCGCCACCAGGGGCACCGGCAGGCTAAAGCTGCCGTCGCTGGCGGTGCGCGTTTCGTCGCTATAGATCGCCGCCTCAACCCAGATCCGCTGGTCGGCCAGGGGTCGGCCCTGCTCGTCGATCACCGTCCCGCTGATCACGCCGTCGAGGCGCAGCAGCGCGAGGTCCTGCGTGATCGGCGAGGCGGCCCCCACCGTCACGCTGATCGGCGTGGTCAGGCTGCGGGCCAACCCCTCGGCGGCGGCCCCGAAGCTATAGTTGAGCCGCCACAGGCCGGGGCTCACGCTCAGCTGATACGCCCCGTTCGCACCCACCGGCGCGCTCTGCGGGGCGGCCCCGGGCTGCTCGGGCGAGGCGGTGACCAGCAGCGGCAGATCGGGCAGGGCGGCCCCGCTCGGGTCGCGCACGACCCCCGTGATCAGCCGGTTGTTGCTCGTCACACTCAGCGTCACCACCGTCGTCTGGGCCAACTCCAGGGCGCCCTCGCCCAGCGGCCTGACCGTGAGGCTCCGCTCATAGGGCGCCCGCTCGGCCGCCTCCTGCTGGCGCCCGCTCAGGGCCCCGGCCGCCAGCCGGGCCAGGGGTTGGGTTTCGTCGGCGACCAGGCTATAGGGGCTATCGGCGGGCAACAAGACCCCGACCCGCAACGAGCCGGCGGGCACATTCAGGCTAAAGACGCCCCCGCTCACGTCGGTGTAGGCCACGATCTCGTCGCTATTGGCCTCGCGGGCGTAGGCCCACCCCTCGAGATCGCTCGCCACGGACCCGCCCGGCCCGACCAGGCTGCCCTGGATCTGCCGCGCCGCGGGCACAAGCGTCAGCGTCACGTTGGCCGGCGCGCCGGGCGCGGCCTCGGCGCTGACCACGCTGTCGCCGCTCACGTAGGCCCCCGAGCCGCTCGGTATAGCGATCACATCCCAGATCCCCGCCGGGACAGCCATGCTGAAGGTGCCGCCCGAAGCGCTGACGGTCTCGCTGTAGCCGCCGTCCTCGCCCACGGCGTACACCTGCACCCCGGGCAGCCCGCCGACCCCCTGCTGCTCGACGATACCCTCGATCACGGCGTTGCGCAGCGGGACGATAATCTCGCCGACCGACACAACCCCATCAGCCGGGACCTCGGTCACCACCGGCAGCGGCACATCGTAGTTCGCGTAGAAGGCCGCGTCGAGGTTAAGCACCAGATTGTAGCGCCCACTCACCAGGGGCAGCGTGAAAGCGCCTGTCGCGTCGATCGGCGTCGATCTGGCCCCATAATGGTCATCGCTCCAGACCTCGACCGTCGGCGCGGGCGCGCTCGGCGCGAGCGGCAGGGGCGTGTTGTCGTCGCCGAGCACCCGCCCCACCAGCTGGGTGGTGGTGCGCTCGACCACGAGGCTCAGGGGCGCCGGCGGCGTCGCCGTGACCGTCAGCGTCGCCGGGGCGTCAATCGACATCCACTGTGCGGTGCTCGAGAGCGTCACAACTTCGACCTGCCACAGCCCGGGGGCCAGGCTCAGGGTGAAGTTGCCCGCCAGGTCGCTGATCGTCGACGCCGTGCCGGGGGCATCAAAGCGCCTGGCAACCACATCGGCGTACACGAGTGGGGCGCCGTCGGCGAAACGCACCTGCCCCGCAACTGACGTCGCCCCCTGGGCGATCACGCCCGTCGGCGCGCCCGCCAGAACCAGCAAGATACCAACCAGCGCGAGGCGCACGAAGGGCACAATAACTACACGCGACATACGCTGTCCAACCCACTGTAAGCTTCTTTTTTCCAAAGGTCTATTAGCATACCACCAGTCAGGCCCTGCGCGCTAGTGGGTCGACATTGCCTTGCCCCCAGGCCCGGCCGGTAAACCGGCGGGCTAGCCAGGCCGCGCAGGTGGCTTTCGCACCCCCTTGCCGGGCCGTTTACGGCCCTGGCGCGGCTCACTACCGCTCGCGCCTGATGATCTGCAGGGCGGCCTCGTCGTAGGGGTTCGCCCCCGCCGCAAGGTCCGCGGCCCAGCCCTCGCGAGCGGCAAGGGCCTCGGGGTCGACCTGCAGCGCCCGCCCCCAGGCCAGATAGCGCTCGAGGTCGGCGCGGGCCCCCTCCAGGTCGCCCGCGGCGGCCCGGGCCAGGGCCCGCCAGTCGTAGAGCTGCCCGTCGTCGGGGTCGAGCGCGATCGCCTGGTCGCAGGCCGCCAGCACCTGTGCGCCGCTGCCGGCCAAGCCCCCCGCGCGACAGAGCGCCCCCCACGCGCGGGCGGGCACCTCGTCGGCGTAGCCGGCCTCGCTCAGCTGCTGCGCCAGCCCCAGCGCCTCGGCAATCTGGCTCTGGCTGGCCAGCGCAATCGCCCCGTCGATCAGCTGCGGCGCCACCGGCAGGTTCGGGCAGGTCTTCCTGTAGGGCTCACCCCCGAAGGCGCTCCGCCACTCCTCGTAGCTCAGGTTGCGCTGGGCCGTGGCGCAGGCGGCCGCCCGCAGGTCGCCGAGCCTGGTTGGCCAGTGCCGGGCCAGGGCGTCGGCCCCGGCGGTCACGAGCGCGGCGCCGTCGGGGCTATAGGCCAGAGCCTGCAGGCTGTCGCTGTGGCCGGCGAGGCTGATCGGCGCGAGATTGGGCCGCTCGAGGTCCCAGACCCGAGCCAGGCCATCCTGGCCCGCTGCCGCCAAGCGACCCTTGTCCGGCGCAATCGCGAGGGCGTTGAGCAGCGTCTGCGGCCCCGCGTTCAGGGCGGCGCGCACTCCGCCGGTCGCGGTATCCCACACATAGACCAGGCCGTCGGTGTCGCTGCTCGCCAGCAGCGCGCCGTCGGGGCTGAAGGCCAGTGACTGGATGAAAGTACCATGGCCGCGCAGTGACCTCGTCAGCTCGCCGCCGGGGAGGGCCCATATCTGCACAAGTCCGTCGAGGTCGCCCGTCGCCAGGCGCGAGCCGTCGCCGCTGAAGGCCACGGCCGCGACCCCGACGCTCCCGCTGGTCAGGGTGCCGGGCTCGGCGGGCCGCGCCGTCTCCCAGATCTGCACGGAGCTGCCGCTCGCCAGCTCGAGGGCCGCGGCGACCCGCGTCCCGTCCTGGCTGATCGCCGCGCTGGCCACACGCTCAGGGCCGGCGTAGAGCTCGAGCGCCGCGACCGGCGGGTCGAGGGCCGCGAAGCGCAGACGATTGTCGAAGTCTAGTGTCAGCAAATGGCGCGCTTCTGCGCTATACACGATGGCCGCCACCTGGCCCGCCGGCCCGTGCAACGGCTCGGCCGCACCCGGGACGCCAACCGCCCAGCGCGTGCCCGCGCCCCCGCTATCGCCGGCGAAGACCGACTGCCCCGCCTGCGCGAAGCCCACACTGCGCAGCGGCGCCGTCGGCCCCCGCAACGGGGCGATCGGGCTCAGCGCATCCATGCTCCACAGCCGCGCCGTAGCGTCGAACGAGCCCGTCAGCGCCTGGCGGCCGTCCGGGCTGATCGCCAGGGCGGCGACGCTCGCATCGTGCCCGAACAGGACCAGCGGCGGCGCCGCGAGGGCCGCCGTCGTCCAGAAGCGCAGAGCGCCCGCCACATCGCCGCTGATCAGGGTCTTGCCGTCGGGTGTGTAGGCCAGCGCCGAGACGGCGCTCCCGTGGCCCGCCAGCAGCACAGGCTCCTGCTCGAGTGCGGCCAGCGTCCAGACCTGCGCCTCGGGCGCGTCGCCGCCCACGGCCAGGCTGCCGCCGTCGGGGCTGAAGGCCAGCCGCGCAACCTCGCCCCCGGGGCCCTCCAGCACCGTGGACGCATCACTTGTCAGGTCCCAGACCCGCACCGTGGCGTCGCGCGAGCCGGTGGCCACGGTCCTGCCGTCGGGGCTGAGGGCCATCACCACGATCTCGTCCTCGTGGCCCGCGAGCACGCGCGGCTGATCCGCCGGACGGGCGACCGCCCAGACCCGCGCGCTGAAGTCTTCACTGCTCGAGACCAGGCTTGCGCCGTCGGGGCTGAAGGCCAGGCCGCTGATCCCCTCGCCATGCCCGAGCAGCGGGGTCGGCGCCGCGGCGAGATCGGCCGTCTGCCAGAGCTGGATGACCCCGTCGCCCGCGCCCGTGGCGAGCAGCCGCCCGTCGGGGCTGAAGGCCAGGGCGCCGACCGAGGCCCCGTGAGTCAGCACGGCGGGGGGCGCCTCAGGGCTCGCCAGCGTCCAGACCCGGACTGTATCGTCGCTCGAGCCCGTGGCGAGCAGCCGCCCGTCGGGGCTGAAGGCCAGGGTATCGATCTCGCCAATGTGGCCGCGCAAGACCACCGGCGGCGCCCCCGGCTCTGCTGTGCGCCAGAGGTACGCCGCGCCATCCTCGCCCGCCGCGGCCACCAGGGCCCCATCGGGGCTGAAGGCGCCGACATCGAGCGACGCCGTGGGGCCGCTCAGGGGCGCGCCGCCCGTGGCGGCGAGGGCCCTGTACAGCGCGCTCAGCGCCTCGGGCAGCGGCTGGCGCCCCTCTTCGCCGAGGGCCTCGACCGCCAGCAAGAGGGCCTGCTGCGGCCTGCTCGCGCCGAGCTGCGTCGAGAGCAAGGCCGCCTGGCGCGCCCTCGACTCGTCCCGGGCCAGCTCGGCCGCCTGGCGCTGCGTGTTGGCCACAAAGGCCTGATTGACGGCGATAATCGCTACGACAAAGGCCAGGGCCGCGAGGCCCCAGATCGTCAGGCGCAAGGCCCGCGCCTGCCGCTCGCGCCCGCGCAGGGCCCGACACTGATCAAGATAGGTCTGCTCGAGGGGGCCGACCTCGCTCGGGTTCAGGCGCGCGAACTCCTCGGCGGCCTCGAGGGCCTTGCCGCGCAGCAAGAGCGCCTCGGGGTTCTTCTGGCTCTCCCAGAGGGCCGCCTGGCGCTGAAACTGCTGCAGGTTGCGGTCGCGCCAGGCCAGGTTGCTGTCGCGTACCGGCTCGACCAGCCGGTCATGGGATAGCTCGTACCAGGTGAGACTGCGGCGCTCCTCGGCCCGCACCAGGTAGGTGTCGATCAGTTTGCTGATGGTCGTATTGGCCAGGCCCCCCGTGCTGTCCTGGTCCTTGAGCAGCTGATTGCGCAGGCCACGGCCAATAATCAACTGGCTGTCGAACCAGTCGCGCACGGCCCGCTCCGGCGTGCCGGTCGCCACGCAGACCTCGGCCACGCTCTCGTCATAGTAGGCCTCGAGGGCCGTGCTCACATCGCCCATGGCGGCGATATCGGCCGCGCCGATGCTCGGCTCGGCCTCGGGCGGGCCCTCGACGAAACGACGGGCCCAGGTCTTCCAGAGGCGCTGGCAGACCACCTGCAGCTGCACGGGCTCGACATACTGGCCCGGCACATTCTCGACCCGGCCGTCGGCGTGCTGCACGCGCACCAGGCGCAGATCATTGACCAGCCCCGCAATCGTCCCCGGCTCGAAGGCCACCCCGCGCTCCTGGGCGGGCCTGGCGATGGCCATCGCGGCCGCCTCGCTCTCGAGCAGGTCGAGCCTGAAGGTGCAGGCGAGGCGCGTGGGCACGGGGCGCAGGTAGGGCTCGAGGGCGGCGATATACTCCTCGCGCATCGAGAAGAGCGCCCAGCGGCTGCGGTCGCGCAGGGCCGCGCCCACCTGGGCGAAGAAGGCCCGCTTCGCCGCGGCGTTGGTCGGGTCAATCGTCAGGATCTCTTCGAACTGGTCGAAGATCAGCACCTGGCCGTCGCGCTGGCCCGGCATCGCGGCCAGCATCTCGCCCAGACTCACGCCCGCCAGCTCCTCCACCGGGCGCTGCTGAGCGGCCGGCAGGTCGCGCTGCAGCGAGAGCAGCAGGCTCAGCAGGTAGCGGTTCGCCCCCGCCGCCAGGGCGGCCGGCGGCTCCTGGCTGACCCGCATGACCGGCAGCACGGTGAACTCGCGCTCCGCGAGCATGGGGATGAGGCGGGCCTGCACGAGGGAGGTCTTGCCGGCGCCCGAGGGCGAGTGCAGCAGCACGATCCGCTCGCTGATCAGCAGATCGCACAGCTCCTGGGCCTCGCGGTCGCGGCCATAGAGCCGTTCGCCGGCGCCAAATGAGCGCGGACCCACATAGGGGCTGGAAAGGTCGGGGGTGGTGAGGCTCACGCAGCTTCTCCGAGCCAGGGTGCGCGACGGGGCGGACGGCTCTAGGATATGCTGAGTATAGCTGAAGCGGGCGGGGGCGGCAACCTAGGCGCTGACCTCGCGCTCGTTCTCGCTGGCCTTGCGCGCGGCCTCCTCGCTGGCGCTGATCACCGGCAGGCGCACGACGAAGGTCGTACCCCGGCCGAGCTCGCTCTGCACCTCGATCGTGCCGTCGTGACGTTCGATGATCCCGTGGCTGATCGCCAGCCCCAGGCCCGTGCCCGTGGTCCCGCCCGAGCCAAAGGGGCCCTTGGTGGTCATGAACGGCGAAAAGATCTGGCCGAGCAGCTCGTCCGAGATGCCCACCCCGCTGTCGCTCACCCGCAGCTCGATCTGCCCACCGCGCTGGCGCAGGCCGAGGGTGAGCACGCCGCTCTGCCGGTCGGCCATGGCGTCGCGGGCGTTGGTGATCAGGTTCATCACCACCTGAGCGATCTGCCCAGGGTCGCAGTAGGTTCGCGGCACCGGCTCATACTCGCGCCTGATGGTCACATTCGCCTTGACCAGCTGGCGCTCGACCAGGCTCAGGGTCTCGTCCAGCACCTCGCGGATCTGGCACAGCTCGCGGCGGGCGTCGCGGCGCCTGGCGAAGGTCAGCAGGCCCGCGGTGATGCTCTCGCCGCGCCTGCTGGTGCGCAGGGCCACCTCGAGGGCCTCGTTCTTCTCGCCCACGTCGTCGCTGCCCAGGCCCAGCTGGGCGAAGCCCGAGATGGCGGTGAGCAGGTTGTTGAACTCGTGGGCGATGCCGGCGGCAAAGGTGCCCAGGGCGGCCAGCTTCGAGGTGCGCAGCAGCTCCTCCTGCTTGGTGCGCAGCTGATCGAAGAGCTGGGTGCGCTCGACGGCCAGGGCCGCCTGGGCGGCGAAGGCGAGCAGGACGCGCCGGTCGTCGTCGGCCAGGGGGGGCGACTCCTCCAGGGCCAGGCAAAAGCCCCCGATCAGGCGGCCGCCGCTCAGCATCGGGATGTGCAGCACCACAGGCCAGGGCGAGTCTGGGCCAAGGAAGGCCGCGCTCGGCGCCTCGCTCAAGGTGTGGAGGCGCAGCTCGGCCATGCTGGCGGCAAGGTTGACGCCCTCGCGCGCGGAGAGGCCCCGCGCGGCCGCGAGGCGCGGCTGGGCCTCGGCCAGGATAACCCAGGCCGCGCGGGCCCCCAGGAGCGTGGCCAGGCGGTGGCTGACCTCCTCGAGCAGGGGCTGGGGCTCGTCCGAGGCGAGCATGGCCGTGGTCGTATCCTGCAGGCGCTCGAGCTTGTCGGCCAGGCGCTGGGCCTGCACGGCGAGGGCCTGGCTGCGCCGGCTCTCGATCTGCAGCGAGGACATGGCCTTGAACGAGCGGTAGGCCATGACGGCGGGGATCAGGGCGGGGAGCAGCATCCAGGGGTTGAAGTGCCAGATGATCGCCAGCACGGCCCCCAGGGGCAGGGTGATAAACTGGATCCAGTGGACCTGGAGCAGGCTCTCGGTGCAGATCTTGAGCAGCGGCTGGCCGCTGGCCAGGGCGACGACCCCGGCGACGAGCAAGGCGTTCATCACAAAGTAGACCGTACACATCACCACCAGGGCCGCCAGCCCGCGCCAGCCATCGTAGGGGCTGACCTCCGCGCCGCAGATGGCCAGGTAGAGCAGCGTCACCACGACGTAGGTCAGGCTGCGCTGGGCGGCGTTGAACAGCCCTTTGTACCACGGGCGACGCGCGAGAATATCGCTGATGATGCTGCCGCCGAAGGTGACCGCCAGGCCGGCCAGGCCGACCGTGCCGATGAGGAAGATCGTCACCGTATCGACCACCGTCATCAGCACGCCGTGGTTGTCGTCGATGTCGAAGTTGACGGCGAATATGTCGGCCAGCACGAAGGCGATCGTGCCGGCCAGCAGCACGATCAGCATGGCCGGTGTCGGGGCCGGCGCTCGCTGGAGCATCTCGAAGAGCACCAGGGCTGCCAGGAGCCAGATACTGTAGAGGTACCAGCGAGCGGGCCGGGGAAGAGCATCCATATCAGCCCTCTTGGCCGTCTGCTGGCAGTCTTGCTCGGCGCTGACGTGCACGGTTATCTCAGCGCTGACGTACGAAATAGGGCGACAAGCTGCTGTCTTGGGTAATCACCATCTAGTATAGCCTTCTATACTATCCTGTACGCAACCAAAGGGCAGAGAGGACCATGTCCCCTCTGCCCCAGAGCGAGCCGCCAGGGCTGCGCTATCCTACCGCCACTTGTACTCTGCGCCGGCCGCCAGCAGAAGCGCCGTCACCGTGCTGAGCATCGTCACGACCTTGAGGTAGACGTTGATTGCGCGCCACTTCATCGGGAGACCCCTTTCTTCGCTGCGTGATTCATCAGGTACACAACAAGGGTCCCCTTCGCTCCGCTTCGGGCCGCCGGCCCTGGTCCGTCCTGTCGTTAACCGAATATTCACCTTGCGGCTCACGTCTATTATTAGCATAAATTCATCTCATTTGCAACCCCTTTTTACTACAAAGCCTTGTTGGGATTCGGTGGCTTTTTTGCTTTGTGATGCGCTATCCGCCCATCGACGCCCAGTCCGCGAAGATGACAGTTTGATGACTCGTCCTCACTCGCCCTCACTCGTCGTATGCCAGGAGGCGCAACAGCGGCCGGTTGACCGCGTCGAGCACCGCGCGAGCCGCGGCCGCGGGGACGTCGTCGCGCAGCATGCTGATCCCGAGCAGCGTCTCGGCCCCGCTCTCCGTCGTCAGGCTCACCTGGCTCAGGCACGATCGCAGCCCCCCGAAGTCGTGCAGGGCGATCTGCTCGAGCCGTAGCTCGAGCGCGCCCCCCACCAGCGTCGCAAGGGCGCTCAAGGTAGCCTGGGCCGTCACCCCCAGCGGCGCGCCGCCAATCACCGAGGGGTCGGAGCAGACGCCGCGCGCCTGGCGCTCGTGCAGCCCCAGGGTCACCTCGACCGAGGGCCCGTCGGCCTCGTAGCAGACCGCCTGGAGCACCAGGCGCGGCCCCTGCGGCGCGCGCCGGCGCTCGTCGAGCTGCACCAGGCTCACCTTGCGGTGGTCGAGCCGCACCCCACCGCGCACATACAGGATCGACTCGATGTCGCGCACCATCTGCTTGGGGCTGCGCCCCGGCAGGCTGACCACATGGACCTCGTCGATCACGCCGCTCTGGCCCGTCACAACGCGGGCGGCCTGGATACCACGTACCTGGTAGATCAGCTGCTCGAGCGTCGCAGCGTCAGGTGGCTGGGAGGCGCTGGTCATCGGGGGCACCTTTCGTAGTGTCGCTGGCTGTAGGTCGCGCGAGCATTGTGCGCGCGCAGAGAATGCTGATTCCGATCGTCAGCAGCACATCGCCAAGGCTGTAGACCGTGGCCAATGGGATGCCGGCAGGCACGGGGAAGATGTCGGTGAGCAGCCAGAGCCGCACATCGCCGTCGCTCGGCAATGAGTTGTTGAGCGCAACGTCACTCTCGGCCAGAACAAGCTTGCCCGCGTAGGCCGCAGCATCGGGGTCGATCGGCATCACCCCGCCGTTCGCCGCAATCGCCGCGAGGTTCATGACCACGCCGGCGCCGATCAGCAGGATCCCCGGCAGCTGCCGGTTGAGCCAGACCCACCAGACCAGTAGGGCCATCGAGAGCAAGTAGAGGGGGGCGGTCGCCTGGGCCGGCAGCAGCCCGTCGCCCGTCAGAGGAAAGATCAGCAGCTGGATGAGGAAGCCGCCGAGCACCAGCAAAATCGCGCGGAGCCGCAAGCTCGCAAAGGCCCGCAATGAGCCGCCACGCAGCATGGTCACGACGACCACGGCCAACACGATCAGGACACGAAGCAATGGCTCCTCCTTTCGCGCGTTGAGCTTTGGGGTTGGTACGAGCGCTACGCCGGAGGCCCGCATCGGCGCCTGGCCTACCACGCTATCATTAACGTTTATTCATTGGAAATTTTTCGCCATTTATATACTCTTTTTGATGGTCAGTCCGAAACCGCGGCAGTGCCGCAGCCCGTAACGGCGCCGTCACCCGACGCCATACAGGCTGCGGCACCCTTGCCCTCGCACCCTACGGCCGCCGGCGCGGATCCTCGGGCTTGCCGGCGAGCAGGCCTTTGAGCAGGTCGTCGTTGTTGTCCCGCTTCGAGCCCGGCCCGCCACCCTTTGTCTTGCGGCCCGCCCCGCCCCGCCCACGCCAGGGCCGCCCGGCCAGGGCCAGCCCCAGGGCCGCGAGACCCGTGAGCCCGAGGACCCAGGGGATGGCCAGGTTGAGCGTCTCGCGCTGCTCGATCGCCTGCTTCAGCAGCGTGGCCGCGCCTTCGGGGTCGCCGCCGGCGAAGGTCGCCCGCGCCGCCCCCAGACGCCCCTCGATCGTCAATGGCCCCGGCAAGATGCCGTCGACGACCCGCGTCCGCTCCCCCGCCTTCGCGAGCCGCCCCGCCAGCGCCTGCATCTCGGGCAGCCACCGCTGCTGCGCCACGAGCGCCGCCTGCGCGGCCTGGGGGCCGCCCGCAATGAGCCGCTCCGCCCACACGTCGGCGCACGGCCAGCCGGCCGCCACGCAGGCGGACGCCAGGCTATCGCGCGTGTCGAGCATGCCGCCCAGTTCGTCGAGGGCCGCACCGGCCTGGGCCTCGCCGCGCGCCAGGGCTTGCTGCCAGTACGTGCGACAGGCCTCGCGCGGCCCACCACAGCGCTCCTCTACCGAGGCGGCCCTGTCGGCGAGAGCCGTCAGCCTCCCCACCGTCAGCCGGGCCTCGCCGATCCCCGCCCCGGCCAGGGCCTCGCGCCAGAGCCGGCCGCAGGCCTGCGCCGAGCAACGGCTCTGCATGCGGGCGACGTCGTCGAGCAGCCCGCCAAGCTCGGCCGCCTTCGCCTTCACCGCCCCACTCTCCCCCCGCGCCCACTCCGCCGCCCAGAGCCCGCGGCAGTCGAGCCCGGCGAACGCGCCGCAGCGCAACCCGACGCTCTCGGCGGCGACCAGGGCGGCCTCGGCCTCTTGCAAGCTCGTCAGCGCGCCCGGGTCGGGGCCGGCCGCCGCGGCGGTCAGGGCGCTCGGCACGGCCACGCCCAGAGCGACGGCCTTCGCGCCGATGCGCTCGTAGGCATCGATCATGCCCAGCCTCCCCGTCAGCAGCTCGTTCAGCGCCGGCCAGTGGCTCCAGTCGGGCAGCTGGGCCGGCAAGAGCTGGCTGCAGGCAAGCCCGGCCGCCTTGCAACGGCTGTCCAGGGCCTCGGCCGCGGTCAGCATGGGCAGCAGGGCGTTCAGCTGACTGGCGGCCTCGTCGAGGCGGCGCGCATAGATCAGGTCGGCGATCTGTGTCTGCACCGTCACCCCCAGGGCCGCGCCCGCCTGCTTCGCCCGCGCCAGATCGTCACGCATGGTGGCCCGTCTGGCCAGGTCGAGATCATACTCCGGCCCAAAGACCTTCCCGCGCATAATCTCGGTCAGGTTGGCCGGCTGATGTGCCTCCAGATAGTTGAGCAGGCTCCAGCTACTCACGCCCCTGGGCCGCTGGCTCAGATCCTGGATCGCCAGGCGCAACATGTCGGGCCCCACCACCGCCGCCAGCTCGCCCAGGACCAGCGGCCCCGCAGAGTAGGCACAGCTCGCCAGAGCAGGGTCCTCCATCCCCGGATACCACGCGCTGAGCGGCAGGCCCGCGCAGACACCCTCGAGCCTGTGCCCCTCGTAGGGCCGCCCCAGGCGCTCCATAGCCAGACGGGTGAGGTACTCGGCGTAGGCCTCGACCATCCAGGCGTCGGCGAAGTTCTCGCGGCTCGACCAGTAGTGGGCCAGCTCGTGGACGACGGTCGAATCTCGGCTGCGCCGATGCAAATGAATGAGATCGTCGGCGTTGATGAAGCCGTCGGCGCCGTAGCTGTACATGGTCGCGGTGTCGATGAAGACCATCGGCCGAAACTTGCTGCCCGTCAGCCGCGCGTCGCTGAGCTCGTCGAGGACGGGCAGCGCCTGCGCGGCGAGGTTCAGCAGCTGCTCGGCGTTGGCGCTCTCGGCCCGGGGCGCGCAAATGCGCACCGTCACCGGTACACCCTCGACCAGGACGGTGCGCTCGCCCGCCCAGAGGTCGCCGATCGCGAGATCGACCTTGCTCGCCAGGCTGGCGAGGTCACACTTGAGGTTCTGTGCCGAGGCGGGGCGTGGGGGCAGGGCGAACAGGGCGATGAGCACCAGGGCGACCGCGAACACTCTCATGGCCGTCTCCTCCGCCTGTGCGAGCCGGGTGGCTCCGAGCGTTGCTCGTACGATCCAGATCCGTTACTGGATCTAGCGCCGCCGCTGCGGAAGTGTGACGGGTGTGTTTTCCGATCAGTCGCTCGCTGCCGCGGGCAGCAGGATGGTGAAGGTGCTGCCCTGCCCCTCGGCGCTGTCGACCTGCACCACGCCGCCGTGGAGGGCCACGATCTCGCGCACGACGTACAGCCCGATGCCCATGCCGCTGATGGCGCGGGCCTCGACGTCGGGCACGCGGTAGAAACGCTCGAACAGCCGCGGCAGGGCCTCGGCGGGGATGCCTACGCCCTGGTCGGCCACCGCGAGAAAGACCCGCTCGGCGCGCCGCCCCACCGTGAGCGTGATCGCCCCGCCGTTAGGGCTGTACTTCACCGCGTTCTGCACCAGATTGTCGATCACCTGCTCGAGACGCATCTCGTCCCCCAGCACCATCACCGGCCCCTCCGGGGCCTCGCAGGTCACCAGGTGCTTCGTCGTCGTCCCCTCAGCCAGCTCGGCCACCCGCCGGGCCAAGGCGCACAGATCGAGCGGGGCGCGCGTGATGTTGAGCTGCCCGGCCTCGAGGCGCGACAGGTCCAGCAGCAGCGTGATCAGCCCGGCCAGACGTTGCAGCTGCTCGTCGACCAGCCCGGTCTTGCGCAGGGCCCGCTCGTCGTCCACCCCGAGCTGTTGCAGCCGCCGCGCGAGGAGCTGCACATTGCCGAGGGCGGAGGTCAGGGGCGTGCGCAGCTCGTGGGCGGCCAGGGCGAGGAAGCGGTCCCTGATCTGCACCGCCGCCTGGGCGGCCTCGTAGAGGCGGGCGTTGTCTACGGCCAGGGCCGCGTGGCGGGCTAGCTCCTGCGCGAGGGCCACGTCGTCCGCGCCGTAGCGCCGCCCCGAGCCCTGCATGCCGAGCGAGAAGGCGCCGATGACCGTGCCGCGCGCCACCAGGGGCGCCACCAGGTGCGAGGTGGGCACGAGCTCGCGCAGGGCGGCCGTGGTCGCGGGGTCGCTCGCCAGGGGCGTGATGATGGTCTCTTCGACCGTGGGGTCGAGCAGCGGCAGCCCGCTGCGGATCACCTGGGCCGCCGGGTGAGGGCTGTCAGGGTCGATCGGGGTAGCCTGGAGCGCGCGCAGCTTCGCCTCGCGCTCGGGGTCGACGTGGACCGAGGCGACACGCCAGATCGCGCCGTCGGGCGAGCGCAGGTAGACGACACACAGGTCGGCCATGGCCGAGACGGCCAGCCGCGCGATCGCCTGCAGGGTCTCCTCCGAGGCGAGGGAGCTGGCGAGCAGCGCGCTCGACTTGGCCAGGAAGGCCGCCCGCGCCTCGGCGGCCTCGGCCAGGGCGCGGGCCTCGCGCTCGCGCTGCAGGGCCGCCTCGCGCCCGCGCTCTTCGGCGCGCTGCTCGCTGACGTCGCGAAAGACCAGCACCGCGCCGATTACGGCGCCCGCCCTGCTCAGCACCGGGGCCCCGCTGTCGTCGATCGGGCGCTCGCTCCCGTCGCGCGCCAGCAGGAGTGTGTGGTTGGCCAGGCCGACCACGCGCCCCTCGCGCAGGCAGCGGGCCACGGGGCTCTCGACCGTGGCCCGCGTCTCTTCGTTGATGATGCGAAAGACTTCGCCGATCGGCCTGCCGCGCGCCGCGGCCAGGCTCCAGCCGGTCAGCGCCTCGGCCATAGGATTCATGTCGGTGACCAGGCCGGCCCGGTCGGCGACGATCACGCCGTCGCCGATGCTGCGCAGGGTCACGGCGTACTGCTCGCGCTCGGCCTGGGCCGTCTCCTCCGAGCGCCGCCGCGCCTCGGTCAGGCCATTGATCAGGAAGGCCACCAGCAGAAAGGCCGCCAGCCTGACCCCTGTCTCAAGGGTGAGGCCGAGCGAGAAGTAGGGCGGGAGCAGCGCGTAGAGGCTGACCAGAGCCGAGACGGCCGTGGCCAGCAGGCCCGGGCCCAGGCCACCGTACCACGCGCTCACCATGACGGCGGCCAGAAATAGGGGGAAGATGCTCTGGCCGATCAACGGCGCGAGGAGCAGCGTCCCCAGCAGCGCGGCGCCACTCAAGAACATAGCCAGGCCGTAGCGCAGCAAGCGCGGCGGTCGCGGCGCAAGAGGCTCTGCAGACATGGCAGCCATCCCCAGCTACAGGGTCGCGTCTGTGTTCATTATACCCTCCAATGCGGGGATGTTCGCTATCGGCCTCACCTCAGGGCGCGAAGAAGGGCTGGGCGCGCTCGGTCGCGGCCCGGATCACTTCGTCGAGGCTCGCCTGCCCGTAGAAGGCCCGCGTCAGCTCCTCGCCGGTCAGCTCCTCGATATCGACCCAGGTCTCCATCACCGGCACGCCCCTGATGAAGGGGATCTCGTTGAGGAAGACCCGGCTGTTGGCCGGCTTCAGGCTGGGGTCGAGGAAGGTAGGCGACTCGGCCACGGCCCGCAGCGACGGCACGGTGCGCCCCGAGGCGGCGATGATATGCTGCCCCTCCGGCCCGTTGGCGAACTCGATGAAGGCCCAGGCGGCCCCTTTGTTGGCGCTCACCGCCGGCAGACAGTAGGCGTCGGCGTGCAGGATGCCCGCCCGCTGCCGACCCTCAGGGAGCGGGGCGACATCCCAGTCGAAGCTCTCGATCATGCGGTAGGTCGGCACGCCGCGCCGGCTGTTGAGGAACATCCCCAGCCGGCCGTTGAGGAAGCGGCTCTCGCTCGCCTCCGCGGCCTCGGCCACGGCGTCGGGCGTCACCCCATGCTTCAGCTGCAAGTCGACGAACCACTGCAGCGCCTCGCGCGCGGCCGGCGTGTCGAGCGTCAGGCGCGTCGGCGCCGCCTGCTTGTCTACCAGCTCGCCGCCGTTCTGCCAGATGAAGGGCGCGGCGCGAAAGATCGAGACCTCGGTCCCGAGACCGTACTGATCAATCTGCCCGTCGCCGTCGAGGTCGCGGGTCAGGGCCTGCGCGGCCCGCAAGAAGTCGTCCCAGCTCCAGTCCGGCGCGGGGTCGGGCAGCCCCGCGGCGCGGAACAGGTCGCGGTTGTAGTAGACCGCCAGGCTCGAAAGGTTCTGCGGGATGCAGATCAGCTGACCCTGCCACTTGAAGGGCGCGATCGCCTCGGGGTAGAAGTCGCCCTCGCCGATCAGCGCGCTCTTGTCGAGGTAGGGCCCCAGCGGCTCGAGGGCGCCTTTGGCGGCGAAGGCGGCGTAGCGCCGGTAGTTCAGCAGCACGACGTCGGCCGGCGTCCCCGCCGCGAAGTCGACGCCCAGGCGCTGCCGGTAGTCGCCCTGGTTGGGGATGTGGATCATCGTTACGTCAACTTCAGGCCTGCGCTCCTCGAAGGCCGCGACCAGGCGCTCGTAGGCCGCCTTCTCGGCCGCGTCCCCGAAGATCATGAATGTGATCCGCCCGGCCGCACCGCCCGTCGCCGGGCCCTGGGCGGGCTGCGCGGCACAGGCGCCGAGCAGTACGAGCGCCAGGGTGAGCGCGAACAGCGGGCGAGCGCCCCTGCCGGCACGAGCTTCAGCCTGCATCTCTCATCCTTTCAGTTCCCCTGCACCCCCGCGATACGCTCGCCCAGCCAGAAGGCCCGCTGCACCAGGGCGAAGAGCACCACGACCGGCAACGCCATAATCACCGCCCCCGCCATCAGCAGCGGCCAGTTGGTCGCGTCGAGCTGCTGCAGCACGCGCAGGCCCACGGCGAGGGTGTAGCGCGACTCGGACTTCAGGTAGAGCAGCGGGCTGATGAAGTCGCTCCAGTACTGCACAAAGGTGAGCACGCACACCGCGACGGTGGCCGGCCGGGCCATGGGCAGGGCCACGCGGGCCCAGATCCCCAGGGGCCCCAGCCCGTCGAGGCGGGCCGCCTCGATCAGGGCCGGCGGCATGCGCCTGAAGCTCCAATAATAGATCAGCACAAAGAAGGGGCTCGAGCCCATCCAGGCCGGGGCGATCAGGGCGGCGAAGGTGTCGATCAGGCGCAGCTCGCTCAGGACCAGGAAGCGGGTGAGCCAGAGGGCCGTGATCGGCACCATGCGCAGCCCCACCGCCAGGGCCAGCAGCCCGTAGCGCACCGGCGCCGGCAGCTGGGCCATGGCGAAGGCCGCCCACGAGGCCACCACTACCGTCAGCGGCACGGCCAGGGCCGCGATCAGCAGCGAGTTGGCCAGAAAACGCCCCAGGGGCAGCAGCTCGAAGATGCGGGCGTAGTTCGACCAGGCGACCGGGTCGGGCAGCCACTCGATCGTGCGCGGCGGCGGCGCGCCGGGCCGGCGCAGCGAGGCCGCCAGCACCCACAGCCCCGGCACCACGAAGGCCAGGGCGATGGCGAGGGCCACCAGGTGAAAGCCGAGCGCCCCGAAGGCGCTGCGCCTAGACCGCCTCATCGTACCCCCAGCCGCCAAAGAGCTTGTGCAACAGCAGAATTAGCAGCCCGACCCCCACGAAGACCACCGCCGTCATCGCCGCGCCCTCGCCGAAGCGCAGACGGTCGAAGGCGGTCTGGTAGATCAGCAGCGGGACGAAGAGCGTCGCATAGTAGGGCCCGCCGCCCGTCATCAGCAGCGCCGGGGTAAAACTGCTCTGCACACTGATGATCAGGTCGCGCATGATCACCAGCAGCAGCCACGGCGCCAGCAGCGGCAGCACGATCCGCCGCAGCACCGCCAGCCGCCCCGCCCCGTCCAGGGCCGCGACCTCGTAGTAGTCGTCCGGGATCTCCTGCAGCCCCGCCAGCAGCACTACGAAGCCCTCGCCGAGCTGGAAGAGCGCCGTCAGCGACAGAGCCAGCAGGGCCGTGCGCGGGTCGGCCAGCCAGGCCGGCGTCGGCAGCCCCACTGCCCCCAGGGCCAGGTTGAGCGGCCCGTAGAGCGGGTTCAGCAGCCAGAGCCAGACCATGGCGTAGGCCACGCCCGGCACCACCGTCGGCAAATAGATCGCGGCCCGGTACAGGCCCACACCCCGCCGCGGCCGGGCCAGCAGCAAGGCCAGCCCCAATGTGATCAGGGTGCGCAGCGGCACGGTGAGGGCGGCGAAGAGCAGCGAGTTGACGAGGGCGGTGCGGAACAGGTCGTCGGCCAGGACGGCGCGAAAGTTCTGCAGACCCAGCCAGGTCGGCGGAGTCAGCCCATCGTAGCGCATGAAGGCCAGCCCCAGCGAGAGGCCGGCGGGCAGCACGACCAGCAGCAGGACGCCAATCAGAAATGGGGCCAGCAGCAGATAGAGCGAGAGCTGGTAGCGCCTGTGACTCATCGTACCGCCGTTGCAGCCAGCCAGCAGGGGGCATGGGGTGGAAGACCTATGATAGCACAATTCCCCGCCGCGACGGGCGCGGCTGCCTCGCCCGCGGGGCGCCCTCGAACCGCGTTGCAAAACTCAGGACGCTGTGCTAGACTATCCCCTGCG
>CAZKTU010000059.1:28191-30872 GCA_964555675.1 uncultured Oscillochloris sp. | reverse complement strand
GCTGTTTACGAAACAGCTGCTCTACCAACTGAGCTACATTGGCGCGGCGCGCCGGACACCCGAAGATTGTAGCCGAAAGCCTTGAGCCTGTCAAGCCGTAACCCTACCTATACGCCACTGAATGCACAGCTTTCTAGTGCCCTAAACGGCCTCTCAGGCGGGGGTGCGTGTGCTATAATCAGACCAGTTGTCCGCCCTTTGGCGGACCCCCACGGAGGCAGCTGTGAGAGAGGAGACGCCAGTTCTTTTTAATTTCCCCGCTGCCGGTTCCAGCGGCACGCATCGCGATGGCTCGCCCGCCGAGCGCGAGATGATCGTGCTGGCCCTGCCCGATAGCGTGCTCTTCCCCCACATGCTCGCCCCCGTCATCCTCGCCGACGAAGCCGCCATCGAGGCCCTCGAGCTGGCCTGGGCCGGCGAGCGCGTCATCCTCGCCCTGGCCCGCCGCGATATCGCCCTCGACTCGGCCGACCTCGCCGAGCTCTACACCGTCGGCGTCGAGGCCGTGATCCAGCGCACCCGCAAGATGCCCGATAATACGACCAGCGTGGTCCTCGAGGGCCGCCGTCGTATGCGCGTGGTCGCCCCCCTCGCCGAGGCCCCCCTGCGCGTGCGCGCTACCCCCCTCTACCCCGACGAGGAGCATACCCTGGCCATCGAGGCCATGATGCGCGCCGTGCTCTCGCTCTTCGAGAAGGTCGTGCGCCTCTCGCGTACCCTCCCCGATGACGCCTATATCACCGCCCTCAATGTCTCCGACCCCGGCGGCCTCGCCGACCTGATCGCCTCGACCCTCGCGATCAGCGTCCCCACCCGCCAGCAGATCCTCGAGACCGTCGACCCCGAAGAGCGCCTCCACCGCGTCTCGGCCCTGCTCACCCAAGAGCTCGACCTGCTCGAGCTCGAGAGCCGCATCCAGTCCCAGGTCCAGAAGGAGGTCGACCGCAGCCAGCGCGAGTTCTTCCTGCGCGAACAGCTCAAGGTCATTCAGCGCGAGCTCGGCCAGGATGACCCCACGCAGCGCGAGCTGCTCGCCCTGCGCGCCCGCGCCGCCGCCGCCAAACTCCCCGAAAAGGCCCGCGCCCGCGCCGATGAGGAGATCGGTCGCCTCGAGTCGATGGCCCCGATTACCCCCGAGTATGGGGTCATCCGCACGTATGTCGACTGGCTGCTCAACCTCCCCTGGGAGGAACTGGCCGAGGGCCAGACCGACCTGCGCCAGGCCGCCACGATCCTCGACCGCAACCACTTCGGCCTCGAGAAGATTAAGGACCGCATCCTCGAGTTCATCGCCGTCCGGCAGCTCGCCGGCCCCCGCCAGCGCTCGCCTATCCTCTGCCTCGTCGGCCCCCCCGGCGTCGGTAAGACCAGCCTCGGTCGCAGTATCGCCGAGGCGATCGAGCGCCCCTTCGTCAGGCTCAGCCTGGGCGGCGTGCGCGATGAGGCCGAGATCCGCGGCCACCGCCGTACCTATATCGGCGCGATGCCCGGCCGCATTATCCACCGCATGAAGGAGGCCGGGGCCCTCAATCCGGTCTTTATGCTCGATGAGGTCGATAAGCTCGGCGCCGATTTCCGCGGCGACCCCGCCGACGCCCTGCTCGAGGTGCTCGACCCCGAGCAGAACCAGAGCTTCGGCGACCACTACCTTGACCTGCCCTTCGACCTCTCGAAGGTCTTCTTCATCACGACGGCCAACTTCGCCGACGAAATCCCCGAACCCCTCCTCGACCGCATGGAGGTGATCACGCTCCCCGGTTACACCGAGGACGAGAAGATCGAGATCGCCCGCCGCTACCTCGTCCCCCGCCAGCAAGAGGCCTGCGGCCTCCCCGAGGGCGCTCTGCGCTTCAATACGACTACCCTCACGACAATCGTGCGCAGCTACACCTACGAGGCCGGCGTGCGCAACCTCGAGCGCGAGATCGGCGCGATCTGCCGCAAGACGGCCCGCCGCATCGCCGAGCAGCGCCCCTACCCCCGCGTGATCACCCCGCGTATCGTCGAGCAGCTGCTCGGCCCGCCCCGCTACGATATCAGCACCGCCGAGACCAGCGACCAGGTCGGCGTCGCCACCGGTATGGCCTACACCGGCGCCGGCGGCGAGACCATGCCCGTCGAGGTCTCGCTCATGGAGGGTAAGGGCCAACTGACCCTCACCGGCTCCCTCGGCGAGGTGATGCAGGAGTCGGCTCAGGCCGCCCTCTCGTACACCCGCGCCAACGCCGCCGCCCTCTCGATCGACCCCCGCCGCTTCGAGAAGCTCGACATCCACGTCCACGTCCCCGAGGGCGCCACCCCCAAAGACGGGCCCTCGGCCGGCGTGACCATCGCCGTCGCCCTGATCTCGGCCCTCACCGGGCGCACGGTGCGCCGCGATGTGGCCATGACCGGCGAGCTGACCCTGCGCGGCCATGTTCTGCCGATCGGCGGGGTTAAAGAGAAGGTCCTCGGCGCCCTGCGAGCCGGCGTCGCCGCGGTGATCTTGCCCAAGAAGAACGGCCGCGACCTGGTCGAGATCCCGGCCGCCCAGCGGGCCCGCCTCACCTTCCACCTCGCCGAGAACCTGGGCGAGGTGCTCGAGCTCGTCCTCGGCCCTCCGCCCCCGAAGCCCGCCAGGCGCACCGCCCGCGCCGTGATCACCAAGGCCAAGGCTGAGGAGGACTGATACCCGTCAGAGC
>CAZKTU010000059.1:5842-28091 GCA_964555675.1 uncultured Oscillochloris sp. | reverse complement strand
CTGCTCGCTCAGGGCGCCGGGGTGAGGAAGTCCACGGCCACGTAGCCCTCCTGGCCGTCGGGGGCGCGCACCTGGCGCCACATGCGGTCGCCGCCGGCGACATCCTCGCCGACCTGCTCGACCACGGTGCCGTCGGGCAGGGTGGTCAGCGGGCTGCCCTCGGTCGAGGGGGCCGGGCGCAGGAAGAGGCCCTGCCCGGCGGTGCCAGACACCACAAACCGCTGGGGCGCCGCCGGCGTGGGCGGGGGCAGGGTCACGGTGGGCAGGCTCGCGGCGGGCGCGTCGCCGCCGCTGCCGCCAAAGACCGCGTCGCTCGCCGAGGTCGGCGCCACCTGGTCGAAGCCGAGGCCTGCCTCGCGCTCGTCTGAGCGGGTGAAGGCCAGCATGGCGATCAGCAGGACCACCAGCAGCGTGGCGATGCCCGCAACGTAACGCCAGCCGCCCGCCTGCAGCCAGAGCTGGAACTCCTGGGGCGAGGAGGGCAGGGCGCCCCGCTTGGCCGCCCGCCGGCTGCCCGAGCGCTCGCTGCGCCAGCCCGGGTTCACCGGCTCGGCCTGACTCCACTCGTCGCCGTCGGGCGAAAGCCGCTCCGTCCGCCTCACCTCGCCGCCCCGCTCTGTGCCCGTAAGCCGCTGGGTCTGCCCGCGCCGGCCTCGCTGCTGACTGGGGTCGCTCATGCCGCCCTCCTGCACACATAGCACGTCCATGCGCCATGATAGCACACTCTCTCGGCGTCGTTGCGTTCACGCCGCGCCCAGGAGGGCCAGGTCAACGTCGAGCGTGCTACAATACGCCCCGAGCCGCTCACTCAGGGGGAACCGTGGAGCTACGCCTCGCTTCGCCGCTCGACATGCACTTGCACCTGCGCGAGGGCGCTATGTTGCGCCTGGTCGCGCCGCTCAGCGCCCGCGAATTCGCCGGCGCCGTGATCATGCCCAATCTCGTGCCGCCCGTCGACGGCCTCGAGCGCCTGGCCGCCTATAGGGCCGAGGTCGAGGCCGCCGTCGCGCCCCACCGCTTCGCGCCACTCATGACCCTCTTCTTCAGGCCGTACGACGAGGCCGCCCTCGCCGCGGCCCGCCCCCACATCGTGGGCGTCAAGCTCTACCCCGAGGGCGTGACCACCAACAGCGCCGGAGGCGTGCGCGACTTCGGCGCCGTCGAGGGGACCCTCGCGGCCATGGAGCGCCTGGGCATCCCCCTGCTGGTCCACGGCGAGGGCCACGGCTTCGTGCTCGACCGCGAGGCCGAGTTCTTGCCCACCTACGCCGACTGGGCCCGCCGCTTCCCGCGCCTCACGATCGTGATGGAGCATATCACCACGGCCGCGGCAGTGGGCCTGCTCGATCAGTTCCCGAACCTCGCCGCCACGGTGACACTGCACCACCTGCTGATCACCCTCGACGATGTGGCCGGCGGGCTGCTCAGCCCGCACCTCTTCTGCAAGCCGATCGCCAAGCGCCCCGAAGATCGCGCCGCCCTACTCGCCGCCGCCCTCGCCGCCCACCCGCGCCTGATGTTCGGCAGCGACTCGGCGCCCCACCCCGTCGAGCGCAAAGAGGCCGCCGGCTGCGCCGCCGGGGTCTTCAGCGCCCCGGTCATCCTGCCCGCCCTCGCCGAGCTCTTCGAGCGCCACGGGGCCCTCGACCGGCTTCAGGCCTTCGTCTCGGACAATGCCAGGCGCGTCTACGGCCTGACCCCGCCGGCCAAGACCGTCACCCTGGCCCGCAGCCCCTGGCAGGTGCCCGCCCGCTACGGCGACGTCGTGCCCTTCTACGCCGGGCAAACCCTGGCCTGGCAGGTGGCCGACGTGCAGTGACGAAGCACGGGGCCCGCGCCCCGCAGCGGGGAGATGTGGAGCGGCCTCCACACCCCCAGAGGTCTATGCTGAACCCTGAGTCCGTCGCCGCCGTCGAGGCGGCCCGCTTCGGCGAGGGCTTTGTCCGCCCGATCTACGACGGCTATGGCTTCGCCAGCCTCCCTGGCACGGTCGAGCGGCTGCTGACCGGCAGGGGCGGCCCGGCCCTCCCGCCCGCGGCCCTCGCCGGCCTGGGTGAGCGCCACGAGAGCGTGGTCCTGCTGCTGATCGACGCCCTCGGCTGGCGCTTCTTCGCGCCCCGCGCCGAGCGCTACCCCTTCCTGCGCCGCTTCCTCGCCGAGGGCGTGGTCTCGCGCCTGACCACTATGTTCCCCTCGACCACCACCGCCCACGTCACCGCCATACACACCGGGCGCCACCCCGCCGCCTCGGGCGTGTTCGAGTGGTACTTCTACGACCCGGGCCTGGGCCGCGTGATCGCGCCCCTGCTCTACTCGTACGCCGGCGACCGGGCGCGCGAGTCTCTCGCCGAGGCCGGGATCGACCCATCGTTCCTGATCGCGGGCGACACGCTCTACCAGCGCCTGGCCGAGCGGGGTGTGCGCTCCAGCGTCTACCAGCACGCCTCCTACGCCCACTCGTCCTACACTGGCGCCGCTTGCGCCGGCTCGAACCTGGTCGCCTACCGGACCCTGCCCGAGGCGATCACGCTGCTGGCCCAGCGCCTCGCCGCCGAGGACGGCCCCGCCTACCACCTGCTCTACGTCGACAGCGTCGACACGATCAGCCACCTCCACGGGCCCGACTCGCCCCACGTCGAGGCCGAGATCGACGCTGTACTCACCACCCTCGAGCGGCTGCTCATGCCCGCCCTGGCCGCCCGCGCCCGGCCCACCACCCTGCTGCTCACCGCCGACCACGGCCAGATCGCGATCGAGCCGACCCGCGCCCACCTGCTCAACCGGCTCATCCCGGGCCTCGAGGCGGCCACGCCCCGCGGCGCCGACGGTCGCCCGATCGCGCCCAGCGGGTCGAGCCGCGACCTGTTTCTGTACCTCCACGAGGAGCAGCGCGCACCTATGGCCGCCGCCATCGCCGAGACCCTCGCCGGACGCGCCGCAGTCTACACCGGGCCCGAGCTCGTGCGGGCGGGGCTGTTCGGGCCCGATCCCTCGCCGGCCTTCCTCGGGCGCCTCGGCGACCTGGTCGTGCTGCCCTACCCCGGCGAGACGGTCTGGTGGGACGACTCGCGCTTCCCCGTGCGCTTCAAAGGCTCACACGGCGGCCTCTCGCCCGAGGAGGCCCATACGCAGCTCGCGGCCCTCGTGGTCCCCGGCGAGCTGAGCGAACGCGCACCGTAACAGCTTTGCGGACAGGTGCATCCGCCTCTGATGCCGAGGACCGAGAGTCCAGGTCTCGCTCTGCGCCCTGGCGGCCTGGCGTCAGAGGCGACCCAAATACGGCTCAGAGGCCTCGCCTACTATGCGCCCCGCTGGCGCGTGCCGATCTCGAGCCCCAACTCGGCGAAGGCCCAGACCAGGCCGGCCTTGAGGTTGGCCAGAGTCACGATCTGCCCGAGGTCGATTCCGAGCTGCACGAGGGTCTGGGCGACCTCGCCGCTCACCCCCACCAGCACGGGCCGGCAGCCGAGCAGAGCGATCGCGCGGGCGGTCTGCAGCAGGGCGCTGGCCACCTGGGTGTCGACCACGGGCACGCCGGTGATGTCGAGGATCACGATGTCGGCCTGGAAGGCGACGATCGCCTCGAGCAGGCGCTCGGCCACATTCAGGGCCCGCCGCGTGTCCATGGCGCCGACCAGGGGGACCGTGAGAATGCCGTCCCACACCTGGATGATCGGGCTGGCCAGGGCGTCGATGGCATCGCGCTGGCCCTGGATCTCGGCCTGAGCGACGGCCATGGCGTCGCGGCCCGCCACCTCGTCGGTCACGTCCTCGTGCAGCAGGGCCACATGGCTCGGGCGGCCCGTCTCGCCGCGCAGGGGCAGCATGCGCGCCCTGAACCAGATCTGCCGGTCGCCCCTGCGCCCGACGTCGACCTGCGAGGTATCGTAGAGCTGGGCGTCGGTGAGCACCGTCTCGCCGGCCAGCACCCGCGCGAAACGCTCGCGGCTGCCCTGGGCCATGCTCTGGGGGTCCTCGAGCACGTTGAAGCGCCCCACAATCTCGTGCCGGCCGACCGACCAGAGCTCCTCGGCCCGGCGGTTCATGGCGCGCAACAGGCCGTCGGGCGAATAGATCATCAGCGAGATCGGCAGATCGTCGATGAGCCGCTGGGTCGCCTCGCCTATGGAGTTGGTGTCATCGCTTGTGCTCATGGTTCGCCATTGTATGTTCGTCGCACCCCCTCTGTCAACGGTTGACAAGCTGCACGGGCGGCCCTACCATGCCGGCCTGGCAAAGGATGAAGGCTGAAGGATGAAGGATGAAGGCCGACCGCCCGTCTCGCTGGCCGCTTATCCTGGCTTTCTACCTGCTGCTTGGCCTGGCCCTCACCTGGCCCCTGGCTACCCGCCTCGGCAGCGACCTGCCGGGCGGCCCCCACAAGGACGGCCTCGAGGATGCCTACCAGAATGTCTGGAATCTGTGGTGGACGGTTGAGGCACTGGCCCGCCCGACCAACCTCTGGGTGACCGACCGCATCTTTCACCCCGACGGGCCCAACCTGCTCTACCATACCCTCTCGCCGGCAAACACCCTCATGGCCGCGCCGGTCACCGCTCTGTGGGGCCCGATCGCGGGCTTCAACGCCGTGGCCCTGGCCTCGTTCGCCCTGGGCGGTCTGGGCATGTGGCTTCTGGCCCGCCGTCGCGTCGGGCCCGGCCCCGCCCTCCTCGCCGGGATCGTCTATGTCGCCAGCCCCTTTCACATGGCCGCCCTGGTCACCGACGGGCAGCTGCAGATCTTCGCGCTCCAGTGGCTGCCCTGGTATATCTTCTTTCTGCTCGAAGCCCTGGCGCCCTCGGCCGCCGCCGACAGATCCGCGGCGGCGGGCCGCAGCGCGCTGCTCCCCCGCCCCGCCCTGCGCGACGCGGCCCTCGCCGGCCTCTTCCTGACCCTCACGGCCTGGACCGACTGGTACTACACGCTCTTCCTGCTGCTCTTCACGGCATGCGCCGCGGCCTGGCGCCTCTGGCAGACGCGTGGCGCCGGCCTTGCGCCCCTGACGGCCCGGCTCGCCCTGATCGGGGCCGTGGCCGCCCTTGGGGCAGCGCCCCTGGTCGGGCCGATGCTCGTCGAGGCCGCCCGCGCCGACTATATGACCATCCTGCCCGCCGAGGACCCGGCCCGCCTCTCGGCCGATCTGTTGGGCTACCTGACCCCGCCCCGCCTCCACGCCCTCTGGGGCGCCGCGCCCTGGGGGTGGGGCGTCAGCTTCGCGGTTAACCGCCGCTTCTTCGTCGGCCTGTGCGTGGCCATCCTGGCGGCCCTGGCCCTCTGGCGTCGCCCCGCCGCGCGCCCCTGGGGCCTGGCCGCCCTGGGCTTCGCCATCCTCTCCTTGGGGGCCAGTCTGCGTATCAATGCCGTCGACACCGGCCTGCCCCTGCCCTACGCCCTGCTCGCCGAGCTGCCGATCTTCCGGCTGACCCGCCAGCCCGACCGGCTCAATGTGCTGGTCACGATCGCCCTCGGGATGCTCGCCGCGTACGGCGCGAGCGCCCTCGTGGGGCCAAAGACCAAGGACCAACGACCAACGACCGACTCGGCCCGAGCAGCGCGCCAGTCCGCGCGGGCCATCGTCCTCGCTCCCTGGTCGCTGCTCGCCCTGCTGGGCGCCCTGATCCTGCTGGAGTACTGGCCCGCGCCGATCGTCACCCGGGCGCCCGTCACGCCGCCGTTCCTCGCCGCGCTGCCCCCGGGCGAGGGGGCTCTGGTCGAGTATCCTTTCCACAGCGAGGTCACCTACCGCGACGCGGAGCGCATGCTCTTCCAGACCAGCCACGGCCGCCCGATCAGCGGCGGCTACCACTCGCGGGCCTACCCGCAGCCCCAACTGGGCCTGCCCGCTCTGCGCGACCTGCGGGCCGGCAGGCTGGCCAGCGACATCGCCGAGGAGCCGGGCGGCTGGCCCGCGGCTCTGCGCACCCTGGGTTATGCGTACATTCTCGGCTACAAGCAGCAGCCCCTCGGGCCGATCAGCCTGGCCCCGGCCGACGAGGCCCCCTTCCGCGCCCTGGTCGAGGCCGGCCTGGGGGTCGAGGCCCCGAGCTACGAGGACGAGTGGCTGATCGCCTACGAGGTGCCGGCCGCCGACCCCGCCCCCGTGGTGCAGATCCGCGACGGCTGGGCCCCGGTCGAAGAGCCCGCCCCGGGGGTCAGGCAGCGCTGGCTGCCGAGCAGCGCCGAGCTCGGCCTGATCGTCCCCGCCGCCGGCTCGTACAGGCTCAGCTTCGGCGCCATGCCCGCCGGCGGCCCGCGCACCCTGCGCATCGAGGGCCTCGGGGCGCCCCGCGAGCTGCCCCTGGCCTCGGGCCCGCGCCGCTACAGCCTGGTGCTAAGCCTGCCCGCCGGCCGCACCATTTTGCGCCTGAGCACCCTCGAGCCGCCCACCACGGGCCAGGCCCTGGAGGGCAACGGCGACCTGCGGCCGCTCTCGGTGCGCTTCGACACAGTCGCGCTGCGACCCCTGGCCGAGTAGAACACCCGTTCACCCTGGCACACTTCGTGCAACCTCCTCGGGGTACGACAACCGCCGCCCGCGGGCGGCCCAAGGAGGCACAGCATGGCGAAGTCAGATAAGGCCCAGCCCACCCAGCCCGAGCAGGGCAACACCGTCAAGGATCCCGCCGACTGGACGACCGGCGACGAGCCGATGACCGGCGCCCAGCGCTCGTACCTGCACACCCTGGCCGCCGAGGCCGGCGAGGAGATCGACGAGAACCTCACCAAGGCCGAGGCCTCGAAGAAGATCGACGAGCTGCAGGCCAGGACCGGGCGCGGCAAGCCCGCCCAGGAGTGACGCGAGGAGCTCGCCCCGGTCATAGTACCCCGGTCGCCCCATGACCCCGTACCGACCGCGCTCCAGCAGGTGACCGATGCGCCATAGAGCCGCACCCCGCGACCTGGTATGCTACAGGAGGCGAGCGAGACACACCACCACACCCCACCCCCGGTCGCCAGGCTCTTTTCCAGCACACGAGCGCGCAAGAACACCATCGCACCACCGTCGCAGCCGACATCCCAGCCAACATCCCAGCAGCATTCCAACCCCATCACACTACCGTCGCAGCCGACATCGCAGCCAACATCCCAGCACCATCCCAGCCCGTTCGCGCCGCTCGGAGCACGACCCAATGAGAACCAGCACGTTGCTACGCACTGTGCGCGCTGGTAAAGAGCACCACCGACCCCGGCAGCCGCCGGGGTCGGTGGTTTTTTTGCGCCTGCGCTCAGCTGGCTATGCCTAGCGACGGCGACCCACTTCTCGGCGGTGAGCAGGGCCTACTCGGCGCGGCGGTTCCAGTACTTCACCCGCGAGTGGGCGGCGTAGCAGCCCGAGGCTTGGAGGGGCCAGGCCCCTCCAAAGCTTCCCTCTCGGCCAATGGCAAGGGTCATGCCAAGTCACCCACTAGGGCCGAGATACGAGAAGCGGCAGGTAGAGGCGCGGGGCGAGCGGCCGGCCGCCCGCCGGCGTTCGCGGCCGCCAGTCGGCCGCCGCCGCGGCCCCACCGCTCGTCAGGCGGCCCGTCGCGCCCGAGCGCAGATCGAGCCACCAGATATCCGCGCCCGCGCCCTGGTAGAGCGTGTAGAGTAGCAGGTTCCCGTCTGGCGACCAGGAGAGACTACCAGGCGCGCTCCCCTGGTCGACGAGCAGGACCTGCCGTCCGAGCGGATCGCCGCGGGTGAAACGCATGATGGCATAGTGCACCGTGTACTGGCCCGAGTCATCGTAGTGGAAGCCGCTGATATTACGCACCGTGACAAACTGGGTCCCGTCCGGGGACCAGGCCGGGAGGCGGTCGGTGAACGCGGCCGGCGCAAACTGCGCGCCCAGGCCAGGCACGAGCAGGCGCTCGACGGCCGGCTGGCGGCCCACATCGGCCTCATAGATGCCCTGCGGCTTGTCGCGGTAACTATCCTCGTTGCTGTAGAGCAGCCGATTCGCCCGGCTCCAGCGCGGCGCGAAACCCGGCTCGAGCTTGCCCTGGCTCGCGCCGGTCGCCACGGCGACCAGCTCGACCCAGCAGTTGGGGTCGCTGGAGGTGCCATTCGCGGCGCGGTTGCGCGAGCAGAGCGCCACGGCAAGCTGGCGGTCATCGGGCGACCAGACCACCGACGAGGCCTCGATGTCGAGGGCGGGGCGCTCGGGATTACCCGGCGTCGGGACCGCGGGGCGCGAGCCCGCCAGGCCGCCGCTGCGGAACACCTCGCGAGCCGCGCCGCTGCGCGCGTCGACGAGAATGACGCGGCTGATCCTCGCTGGGTTCACCGTCGGGTCGGCGTTGCCCTCGGGCGTCAGCCAACCCTCGATCACCGCGACCCGGTCGCCGGCGCTCGACCAGGCCGGGCTGAGCGGGGTGGTCGGGCTGGCATAGAGCAGGCGCGCCCCGCTCCCGTCGGCCTCCATACGGGCAACCCCGCCCAAACGGGCATCGAGATAGACGATCGGCGCGGTGCCGTCGGACCGCAGGTCGGCGGGGCGCGGCGCCTCTTCGGTGCGCTCGCGGGCCGCAGCGACGCGCACCTCGTCGATATAGAACCCCGGCCGCTCGGCGGCGGGGGCGCCCCGCGTAGCCGGCGAGAAGGCCGAGGCCAGGGTCAGCTGGACCGTCCTGCCGCGCACTCGCTCGAGCTGATCGAGGGTCAGCTCGTAGCGAAACAGGTGCCACCCGGGCAGGTTGTCGGTAAAAACCGAGGCGAGGTAGCCGAAGTCCCCGGGCTCGGCCAGGCTGACCGAGAGGTCCCAGATCGGGTTGCCCACCCGCGAGTACCAGAACGAGATGGTCACGTCCTCGGCGTCGGCCGGAATGCTCAGGGCCTGCGTCGCCGCGCCGTGGGGGTCGAAGACGGGGCTGCCGCAGGTGGCCTCCTCGCTGTACGTCAGGCGCACGGCTCGCCGTCCCGAGTAGACCATCGCGTCGGTCACGCCCGCCGCCCCGGCCGTGGGTACCTCGGCCGAGCCGCAGAGCTCCCAGCCGGCGCCGCCCTGCTCGAAGCCGGCGTCGTCGATCAGGTTTGGCGCGGCGGCCCGCGTGGGGGCGGGGGGTGTCCCGGCGAGGCAGGCGGCAATGGCCCATATGACGAGCACCCCGCGTACGAGCGCGTGGCGCCAGAGTGACCGTTCAGCAGAGCGCATAGCACTTCCTCCGGTGGAGCGAGACAAGTAAGCACCGGTATGGTAGTGGGGCGCCCGGTCGGGGGCAAGGGCCTTAGCCGTCGAGAAAGCGGTACCAGCGATCGTACCGCCATCAGCCGCCGGCGGCGAGGCGCGCGGCCGCAGCGAGGCTGAGGCCGAGGCCAGCCCGCCGCTGCTCGGCCAGGCGGGCTTCGCCGAGGGCCTGGAGGCATTCGGCCCACAGGGCGGCGCGGTCATCCTGCGTGACGGGCGACAGGCTGAGGGAGCCGGAGGCCGCCAGCTGATCGGCAGCGGCGAGCAGCCGGGCAGCCGGCGCGGCCGAGCCGGCGTCGAGCCAGAGCCGCGCGCCAACCAGAAGGCCAGTGATCAGCTCGCCGCGGTCGCCAGTCTCCTGGAGCAGCGCCAGGGCCTCGGCGAGGGCCGCGCGGGCCTCGGGGCCGCGGCCCGCTCGCGAGAGCAGCAGCGCCTGGTTATTCAGCAGGTAGGGCGCCATCCGGCGCCCATCGATGCGCTGCACGAGCTCCATCGCCTCTTCGAGGTAGCGCAGGGCGCCCTCGTCATCGCCGCCGCGGCGGGCGAGCTCGGCCAGATTGTTCAGGGTCAGGGCGACGCTGTGCAGGTCGGCGACATCGCGGTGGAGGGCGAGGGACTCCTCGAACAGGGCGCGGGCGGCCACAACGTCACGCTGGTGGTAGGCGAGGCCCCCCAGGCTGCCGAGCGAGATCGCCTGGCCGCGCCGGTCGCCGCGCTCGGCGTCGATCGCGAGACCCAGCTCGAGCAGGCGCCTGGCCTCGTCGTAGTGCTGGCTGTCGGCCAGGGCCATGCCGAGGGCGTGGGCGCAGAGACTGATCAGGTAGGGGTCGCCGGCCTGCTGGCTCAGGGCCAGCCCCTGGCGCAGGCTCTGCTCGGCCCTGCCCGTGTCGCCCTGGGCCAGCTCGGCGTTGCCGAGGGCGTGCCAGAGCCGGGCGAGCAGCTGCGGGGGGACGCGCTCGGGCCTGGCCAGGGCTCGCTCGAGCCAGCGCCGGCCCTCGCTCAGCTGCCCGCGCATCCACCAGAAGCGCTGCAGGTCGGCCGCCAGCCGGGCAGCCCACTCGTGGCGGCCCGTCGCGAGGAGCCAGCTGAGCGCCGCCTCGAGGTTGGCCTGGTCGTCGCGCAGCCGCGCCACCCACTCGCTCTGGTCGGCCCCGCGCAGGCCTTCGGCGGCCCGCTCGGCCACGCCTAGGTAATGCTCAGCGTGCAGCAGCCGCGCGGCCTCGGCCGCGTCGCCCAGCCGCTCGAGCGCGAACTCGCGCACGGTCTCGAGCAGCGCGTAGCGAGCCGCCCCGGGGGGTCCGAACGGCTGGATCAGGCTCTTCCGGAGCAGCGTAGCGAGGCGCCCCGGGGCGGCCGGGTCGACCGCGGCGGCCGCCTGCGCGTCCCAACCCGGGGCGAAAACGGCCAGTCGGGCGAAGACCCGGCGCGCCTCCTCGTCGAGGAGCCCGTAGCTCCAGTCGAAGGCGGCCCAGAGGGTGTGCTGGCGGGCCGGCAGGTCGAGCGGGCCGCTGAGCGTGAGCGCGCCGCCCGCGTCCAGGCGCGCGAGCAGCGCGTCGGGGCCTAGATCGGCATGGGCGGCCACGATCTCGATCGCCAGCGGGAGCCCATCCAGCCCCGCGCAGAGCCTGGCCACGTCGCGGGCGTTGGCGGCGGTGAGCGCGAAGTCGGGCCTGGCCGCCCGGGCGAGGGCGCAGAAGAGGGCCACGGCCGGAGCGGCGCCGAGGTCCGCGAGGGGCGGCAGAGCGTCGGGGCGCGGAGCGAGCAGTGGGGCGAGGGGCTGGACATGCTCGCCGCGCACGCGGAGGCGCTCGCGGCTGGTGACCAGCAGACGCAGGCCGGGCGCCTCCTGGAGCACAGCCACCAGCTGAGGGGCGGCGGCGACGATCTGCTCGAAGTTATCCAGCACCAGCAGCCCCGAGCACTCCTCGAGGAGCGCGCGGAGAGCGTCGCCCGGGTCGCCCGTGGGAAGCGCCTCGTCGAGGCTCTGGGCGATGGTCGTGGCAAGCAGGGCCGGGTCGGCCAACTGGGCCAGCGAGATGAAGGCGGCGCCGTCGGGCAGCTCGGCGGCCATGAGCGCCGCGGCCTCGAGGGCGAGGCGGGTCTTGCCGACGCCGGCGGGGCCGGTGAGGGTCACCAGGCGCTGATCGGGGCTGCTCAGGCTGCGCACGAGCGCGGCGAGCTCGCGCTCGCGCCCGATCAGGGGCGTGAGCGGGCGAGGCAGGCGCCCCGCCGCGAAGCGGGCCGCGGGGGCCGGCGGCGGGGGCGCCGCGGGCGAGCCCTCGCGGCGCTGGGCGCGCCCGAGGCGCAGGAAGGCCGAGCGCTCGGCCCCGGCGATCCCCAGGACGTCGGCGAGGCGGTTGAGCATCTGGTGAGAGGGCCGTCGCCGCCCGCGCTCGAGCTTCTGAATGGTGACGAGCGAGCAGCCGACCGCCTCCGCCAGCTCGCCCTGGGTGAGGTCGCGCGCGCCGCGACGGCGCTTGATCCAGCTCCCAAACGCGTTGTGCTCGTCGTCCATACGCCCCCGGTAATTGCGAGCTGGCCGTGCTCGCCCGGCAGGTAGCGGGGAGGAGCCTGGCCTCCCCGCACCCCACTGTTAGACCCCCCCGGGGCGCCCCTTGAGGCTCGAGAGGGCCCGGGCGATGCGCGCCCGCTGGAAGGTCTCCTCGGACTCGCGCAGGTGCTCTTGCATGGCCTGGCGGGCGCCGGAGCGGTCGCCGGCGCTGATGCGCTCGTGGATGGCCGCGTGGTGCCGGTAGGCCTTCTGGGGGGTGTCGGGGAGTGTGGCGCCCGTGCGGCGAACCTCGACGAGCATATCGGCGATCGAGCCGAGTAGCAGCGGGTAGAGCGGATTGTGGGTCGCGGCCGCGATCGCCGCGTGGAACGCGACGTCGGCCTCGGCCCAGGCCTCGGGGCGCCCGACCTGGGCCTCCATCGCCCGCAGCTGGGCCTCCATCAGGGCCAGATCGGCCTCGCTGCGGCGCTCGGCGGCGAGCCCGGCGATCTCGACCTCGATCAGCCGGCGGACCTCGTGCAGGTGGGCGAAGGCGACCTCGCCGCCGCCGCCGCGCAGGAGCATGGTCATCAGCTCGGAGACAAGGGCCGGGTCGGGCGAGCGCACCAGGGTGCCCCCGCCGCGGCGCACGTCGAGCAGCCCCTTCACCACCAGCGAGCGCACTGCCTCGCGCACGACGGTGCGGCTCACGCCGAGCAGCGCGCAGAGCTCGCGCTCGGAGGGGAGCTTCTCGCCCGGCTGCATCCCGGTGTCGAGGATCAGCCGCTGGAGCTGGGCGGCGACCTGGTCCGATAGGCGCTCGCCCCGGGCGGGCGGCTGAAGCTGATCAACGGCTGCCATAAGCCCTCGCGCATCCCGCCAGGGCCGCGCGGCCCGGGGACAATCTAGGTAAACATCATACCAATTGTGGGATGGGTGTCAAGGATTACCCCGGCCAAGCGCTCTTTTTCGGGAGGATCTTGACAGCGGGAGCGCAAATCTCTATAGTAAACATCATACCAGTTATCGGCGCAGAGCGGGGCCATGCGAAAGGGCCACTCCCAATGACGGGAACACGGATCGCCATCTTCGGCTGCGGCTTCTGGGCGCGCTTCCAGCTCGCCGCCTGGCGCGAGCTGCCGGGCGTGGAGGTGGTAGCGCTCTACAACCGCACCCGCAGCCGGGCCGAGGCCCTGGGCGCCGCCTTCGGCATCGCGGCGATTTATGACGACCCGGCGGCCCTGCTCGACCGCGAGACGGTCGACGCCGTCGATATTATCACCGATGCGGCCAGCCACGGGGCCCTAGTGGGCCTTGTCGCCGCCCGCGGGCTGCCGGCGATCTGCCAGAAACCCCTCGCGCCCACCCTGGCCGAGGCCGAGGCGACCCTAGACGCCTGTCGCGCCGCCGGGACGCGCCTGCTCGTCCACGAGAACTGGCGCTGGCAGGCGCCCCTGCGCGAGCTGAAGCGGCAGCTCGACGCCGGCGCGATCGGCGCGCCTTTCCGCGCCCGCCTGCAGTTCAGCTCGAGCTTCCCCGTCTTCGACAATCAGCCTTTCCTGCGCGAGCTCGAGCAGTTCATCATCGTCGACATGGGCAGCCACGTGCTCGACGTGGCCCGCTTCCTCTTCGGCGACGCCCAGCGCCTGTATTGCCAGACGGCCCGCGTCAACCCCACGATCCGCGGCGAGGACGTCGCCACGATCATGCTGCGGCAGGGCGCGGTCACCACCACCTGCGAGCTGAGCTACGCCAGTCGCCTCGAGCACGAGCGCTTCCCCGAGACCTATGTGCTGATCGAGGGCGAGCGCGGCTCCCTCGAGCTCGGCCCGGACTACTGGGTGCGCCTCACGACCGCCGCGGGGACGATGGCGCGCCGGGTGCCGCCGCCCCGCTATGACTGGGCGGACCCCGCCTACGACCTGGTCCACGCCAGCATCGTGCCCTGCCACGCCGACATCCTGCGCGACCTGCAGGGCGGCCCTCCGGCCGAGACCCGCGGCGAGGACAATATCAAGACGGTGCGCCTGGTCTTCGCCGCTTACGAGTCGGCCCGCAGCGGGCAGACGATCACGCCGCAGGTGGGGTGAGAACGGCCCTGGCCAGAAGCAGGACAGCAACATGGGCACAGGCTACCTTCACGAGCTCTTCGCACTGGACGGCCGGGTCGCCCTCGTCACGGGCGCGAGCGGCGGGATCGGCTCGGCCCTGGCCATGGGCCTCGCCCGCGCCGGCGCCAGCGTGGCCATCCACGGGCGCTCCGCCGAGCGGCTCGCGCGTCTAACCGACGAGATCGCCGCCGCGGGGGGCGTCGCGACACCCTTCGTCGCCGACCTGGCCGACCTGGCGGCGGTCGAGCCCCTGGTCGAGGCGGTCGAGGCCCAACTCGGCCCGGTCGGCATCCTGGTCAACTGCGCCGGCACCAACCAGCGCATGCCGATCGCCGCGATCACCCCCGAGATCTACGATTTAATTATGTCGACCAACCTGCGCAGCCTCTACTTCCTCACCCGGGCTGTGGCGGCCACGATGGCCGAGCAGGGCGGCGGCAAGATCATCAACATCGGCTCGCTCACCTCCAGCATCGGCCTGGGCGACGTGTCGGTGTACGGGATGACCAAGAGCGCCCTGGCGCAGCTGACCAAGACGATGGCGATCGAGTGGGCCGAGCAAAACATTCAGGTCAACTGCCTCTGCCCGGGCTTCATCGCCACCGAGCTGACGGCATCGGTCTGGGCCAACCCGGCGCGCCGGCAGTGGATGCTCGACCGCCTGCCGAACAAGCGCCCCGGCCGCCCCGAGGATCTGGTCGGGCTCGCCATCTACCTGGCCTCGCGGGCCTCGGACTACACCACCGGGCAGAGCTTCGCGGTCGACGGCGGCTTCCTCGCCGGCAGCCAGTGGTAGGCCGCCCCGGCGCGGCCCGGGAGGAGCGGAGCGTGAGGGTCACCGCGAGCGCGCCGGCGAAGGCGATCCTGATCGGCGAGCACGCCGTCAACCGCGGGGCCACCGCCCTGGCGGTGAGCGTCGGGCTGCGGGCCTACTGCACCCTGACCGTGGGCGCGGCGAGCGAGCTCGGCCGCGGGGAGATCGCCCTGACCGACGGCGAGCGGCGCGAGCGCACCACCCGCGAGGCGGTGCTCACCCTGGGCGCCACCGTGGACCGGCTGCTCGCCCAGGAGGACTACGCGGCGATCCAGGCCCTGGCGGCGAGCGACTACTTCGCGCCGGTGAAGTACGTGCTGGCCTCGGCTGGCGCGGCCCTGCCGCCCCTGACGGCCCGCTTCGAGAGCGCCATCCCGCGCGGGGCGGGGCTCGGCTCGGGCGGCGCGGTGTGCGCGGCCCTGGCGGCGGCCCTAGCGCGGGCCCTCGGCAGGCCAGGCGAGCCACGCGAGCTGGCTGCGGCGGCGCGGCGCGGCGACCTGGTCGCCCACGGCGGCGTGGCCTCGGGCCTCGATACGCAGACCTCGCTCTTTGGGGGCGCGATCCGCTACAGCGCCGAGCGCGAGGGCGAGCCGGCCGCCGCGGCCCCCGGCCTGGCCCTGGTGATCGGCGACAGCGGGGCCAGCGCCGCCACGAGCGCGGTCAACGGGCGCGTGCGGGCGTGGCTGGCCGAGCGCCCGCTGCGCAGGCACTACTTCGCGGAGATCGGGCTGCTGGCGCGTCACGCCGAGGCCGCCCTGGGGGCGGGCGACTGGCCCGAGCTGGGCCGGCTGCTCAACCTCAACCAGCTGATCCTGGAGCGGATCGGCGTCTCGACCCCACAGCTCGAGGCCCTGTGCGAGGCCGCCCTGGCCGCCGGGGCCTACGGCGCCAAGCTCTCCGGCTCGGGCGGCGGGGGGATCATGCTCGCCCTCGTGGCGGCGGGCGAGGAGGCCAGGGTGGCCGAGGCGATCACCGCCGCCGGCGGCACGGCTATCGTGGCGCCCGTGGGCGTGCCGGGGATCGCGGTATCCAGCGACGAAGCGTAGGCGCGAGGGCGCCAACAGGAGCACCAGCGTGATGGAAGGCAAGCGCATCATCGACCTGACCCACGTCATGATCCCGGGCCAGGAGCAGTACGGGCTGGAGGTCACGCAGCGCGGCGAGCGCCACGGGCCCACCGGCGACATCATGAACGACGTCTTCATGTGGTCCCACGTCGGCACCCACGTCGAGGTGCCGCTGCACTTCTACGCCGGGGGCAAAGACACGGCCTCGCTCCCGCTCAGCGTCTTCATGGGGCCGGCGATCAGGCTCGATTTCCGCCACAAAGAGGTCAGCGAGGCGATCACCCTGGACGATCTGCGCGCCGCGGGCGACATCCAGGTCGGCGACCACGTGATCCTGTGGGAGGGGCGCGACGGCCAGTACCGCACCAGCGCCTCTCACCAGCGCCCCTACATCACCGAGGAGGCCTGCGCATGGCTGCTGGAGGACCGGCAGGTGCGCCTGCTGGGCACCGACAGCTCGGGCTTCGAGGTGCGCGGCGTGAGCCACCACCCCAACCACACGCTCTGGTTCCGCTACGACGCCGCGGTGCTCGAGTGCCTGCGCAACCTCGACCAGATCAGCAGCCAGCGCTTCTATCTGCTGGCGCTGCCGCTGCCGGTGCGCGGCCTCGACGCCTGCCCGGTGCGGGCCCTGGCGATCGAGGACGCCGTATGACCCGCCTCGGCTCGGCCCTCTTCAACGCCGACCACGGCCGACTCGCCGAGGAGCTGCGGCGCGTCGAGGCGGCCGGGGTGGAGTTCCTGCACTTCGACGTGTTCGACGGCCAGCTTGTCCCCGACCTGGCCTTCCCGCCGCGCACGCTCCAGGCCCTGCGCCCGCTCACCGGCCTGCCCTTTGAGGTCCACCTCGCCGCCCGCGACCCGCTGCGCTTCCTGCCCGCCCTCAAGAGCGCCGGCGCCGACCTGGTCTTCCTGCCCGCCGAGAGCACGCCCATGCTCTACGAGGCGATCTTCGCCCTGCGCGAGCTCGGGCTGCGCCCCGGCCTCTGCCTGGCCCTCGGCACCTCGCTGAGCGTGCTCGAGCCGGTGCTGCCCATGCTCGACGCGGTGCTGCTGCTGGGCCGCGTGACCGGCGAGGGCGCGCGGGGCCGCGAGTTCAACCAGCTCTTGCTCGGCCGGGTCGCCGCCGCGCGCGCCATGATCGACGCCCTGGGGCGACCGGTCGATCTACAGGCCGCCGGCGGGCTCGAACTCGAGAGCATGCGCGCCGCCGTGGCCGCGGGGGCCGACTCGCTGCCGATCGGCGGCGCCCTGCACCGCGAGCCCGACCAGGCCGCCTACCTTGCCCACCTGCGCTCGGCCCTGGCCCCCACCAGCGCGGCGGGGCCCGCAGTCGCGCCGGGGCCCGCCGCCCCGACCGAGGATCGCCCGCGCATCCTGGTGGCCTCGCGCTCGTTCGGGCCCCACTGCCCCGAGGCGCTCGCCCGGCTGCGCGAGGCGGGCTGCGAGCTGCTGGCCAACCCCTGGGGTCGCTCGCCCGGCGAAGAGGAGCTAGCCGCCGCTATCGGCGAGGCCGACGTGCTGGTCTCGGGCACCGAGCCGGTGACGGCGCGCGTGATCGCCGCGGCGCCGCGGCTGCGCCTGATCGCCAAACACGGCGTCGGCTTCGAGAATATCGACCTGGAGGCGGCGCGGGCGCGCGGCATCCCGGTCTGCCTGGCCGGCGACGCGATCGCCGACTCGGTCGCCGACATGGCCTTCGCCCTGCTGCTGGCCCTCGCCCGCCACATCCCCCAGGGCGACCGGGCCGTGCGCGCCGGCGGCTGGCCGCGCATGGTCGGCCTCGAGCTGCGCGATAAGACCCTCGGGGTGGTCGGGCTCGGCAAGATCGGCAAGGGCCTCTGCCGCCGCGCCGTCGGCTTCGGCATGCGCCTCGTCGCCTACGACCCCTACCCCGACCAGGCCTTCGCCCAGAGCTGGGGCGTCGAGCTGCTGAGCCTGGAGGCCCTGCTGGCCCGCTCGGACGTTGTCTCGCTGCACGCGCCCGTCACTCCCGCCACGCGCGGGCTGATCGGCGCGGAGGCCCTGGCCCAGATGCGGCCCGGGGCGCTGCTGATCAACACGGCGCGCGGCGAACTGGTGGACGAGGCGGCCCTCTACGAGGCCCTGCGCGACGGTCGCCTCGGCGGCGCCGCCAGCGATGTGTTCGTGCGCGAGCCCCCGGGCGGGAGCCCGCTGCTCACCCTCGACCGCTTCATCGCCGCGCCCCACAGCTCGGGGCAGACCCACGACGGCCTGCGCCGCATGGGCGAGGTCACCGCCGAGACGATCCTGCGCGTGCTGGCCGGCGCCGAGCCGCCCCACCGCGTGGCCTGAGGCCCATGACACCCTCACAGAGCATGCTCCTCTTCGGCTCGGACGAGCCGCCGCCGCCGCGGGTGCCGCTGCGGGCCGGCCCCCTGACCCTGGACTACGAGGCGGGCGACCTGCGCTACCTGCGCCTCGGCGGGCGCGAGGTGATTCGGCGCATCTACGTGGCCGTGCGCGACCACAACTGGGACACCATCCCGGCCGGCCTGAGCGACGAGCGCATCGTGGCGGGCCCCGACTCGTTCGCGATCAGCTACACCGCGCTTCACCAGCGCGGGCCGATCCAGTTCCGCTGGTCCTGCCGCATCACGGGCGCGGCCGACGGGACGATCACGCTGGCCATGGACGGCGCGGCCGAGCGGGCGTTCCGGCGCAACCGGATCGGCATCTGTGTCCTGCACCCCGCCGACTGCGCCGGCGCGCCGGTGCGCGTCGAGCACGACGACGGCTCCACAGAGCATGGCGCGTTCCCGCGGGCGATCGCGCCGCACCAGCCCTTCCTCGCGATCAGAGCCCTCGCCCACGAGGTCGCCCCCGGCTGCTGGGCCGAGCTGCGCTTCGCCGGCGAGCTCTTCGAGATGGAGGACCAGCGCAACTGGAGCGACGGGTCGTTCAAGATCTACGGCACACCCTTGAGCCAGCCCTTCCCTGTCGAGCTCGCCCCCGGCGAGCGGGTAGCCCAGGTGGTGACGCTGCGCCTCCAGGGCCTCGCGCCAGCGGGGCGCGTCGAAGCCGGGCCCGTGGCGCTTACGGTGTCGCCCGACGAGCGCCGCGCCCTACCGGCCCTCGGACTGGGCGTCGCCGACGACGGTGGGCCTCTGACCACGGGCGAGCTGGCGCGCCTGCGGGCACTGCGGCCGGCGCACCTGCGCTGCGAGCTGCGGATCTGGACCCCCGACTGGCGCGCCCGCTTGGGCCAGGCCGCGGCAGAGGCCGCCGCCCTCGGCGCCCCCCTCGAGCTGGCCCTCGTCCTCGACGATGCCGCCGCCGAGCTGCCCCGCCTGGCCCAGGAGCTGGCGGCGCTGCGCCCGGCCGTGGCCCGCCTGCTCGTCTTCCCGCGCCACGGGCGGGCGAGCGACGTGGGGCAGGTACGGGCGGCGCGCGAGGCCCTCGGCCCGCTCGTGCCGGGGGCGCCCTTCGGCGGCGGCACCCTGGCCTCGTTCACCGAGCTGAACCGGGCGCGCCCGACCGCCGCGGCGCTCGAGACGGTGGCCTACGCGCTCAACCCCCAGGTCCACGCCTTCGACCTCAGCTCGCTGGCCGAGAACCTGGCAGCGCAGGCCGACACCGTCGCGAGCGCGCGGCTGCTCTACCCGGGGCTCCCCGTCGCCGTCGGCCCGCTCACACTGCGGCCGCAATTCAACCCCGCCGCGACCGGCCCCGAGGAGGCGCCGGCCGAGGGCGAGCTGCCCCGGCAGGTCGACCCGCGCCAGCTCTCGCTCTTCGGCGCGGCCTGGACGGTGGGGAGCCTGGCAGCCATGGCCGAGGGCGGGGCGGCCAGCGTCACGCTCTACGAGACGGCCGGCTGGGGCGGCGTGCTCGAGCGGGCCGCCGGCTCGCCGCTGCCGGCGCGCTTCCCCTCGACGCCCGGCGCGGTCTTCCCGCTCTACCACGTGCTGGCCTGGGCGGCCGACCTCGCGGGCGGCGAGGCCCTGGCCGTGCGCTCGAGCGCGCCCCTGCGCGTCGTGGCCCTCGCGCTGCGGCGCGGCCGGCGCTGGCGCATCCTGGCCGCCAACCTCACGCCCGAGCCCCAGACGGCCCTGGTCGCCGGTCTCGCCGGCCCAGCGCGGCTGCGGCTGCTGACCGGCGACAGCGCCGAGCTCGCCGGTGTGGCGCCCGAGGACTTTCGCGCCGCGGCGGCGATGGCCCTCGCGGAGCGGGACGGCGCGCTCCGGCTGGAGCTACCGCCCTGCGCGGTGGCCTGCGTGGATGGCGGCGAAACGATCTGAAGAAGGAGCAAGCCCATGCGCGCTGTCGTGATGACCGCGCCCTACCAGATGCACGTCGGCGAGTGGCCGCAGCCGCAGCCCGGGGCGGGCGAGGTCCTGGTGGCGGTCGGCGCGGCGGGGATCTGCGCCGGCGACATGTACTACTACCTGGGCAAGAACCCCTACGCCAGCTACCCCCAGGTCTGCGGGCACGAGATCGCCGGGGTGGTGGCCGAGGTGGGGACGGGGGTGGCGGGGCTGGCGCCGGGGACGCCGGTGGTGGTCGAGCCCTTTCTGGGCTGCGGGCGCTGCTACCCCTGCCGGGTCGGCAAGTCGAACTGCTGCGCCAGCCTCCAGATCATCGGCGTGCATCGCCCGGGGGGCTTCGCCGAGTACGTCGTCGCGCCGGCCAGCCACCTGCACCGGGTGCCGGCGGGGATGGACCCGCTCACGGCGTCGTTCGCCGAGCCGGTGGCGATCGCGGTGCAGGCCTGCCGGCGCGGGGCGGTCGCGGCGGGCGAGCTGGTGCTGGTGCTCGGCTGCGGCCCGATCGGCCTGGCCCTGGTCGAGGTGCTGCGGGCGCGCGGCGCCCACGTCCTCGCCGCCGACCTCGCGCCCGAACGGCTGGAGACCGCGCGCGGCCTCGGCGCCGAGCCGATCGCGGCGGGCGAGGGGCTGGCCCGGGCGGTACTCGAGCGCACCGGCGGCGAGGGCGCGCCCGTGGTGATCGAGGCCACCGGCAGCCCGCGGGCCATGGAGCAGAGCGTCGAGCTCGTGGCGGCGGGCGGCCGGGTGGTGATCGTCGGGCTGGTGAAACAGGGCGTGAGCGTCGCGCTGCCCGGCCTCGACTTCACACGCAAAGAGCTGACCATCGTCGGCTCGCGGGCCTCGGTCGACTGCTTCCCCGAGGCCCTGGCCCTGCTCGCCAGCGGCGCCATCACCTACCCCCGCGTCGCCACGGCCTTCGCCCTCTGGGACGCCCCGCGTGTTTTCGCCGAGCTCGCCGCCGCCCCCGGGTCCGTCCACAAGGGGGTGCTGCTGCGCGAGTAGGCCAGGACTTACGAGCCTAGCGCACCACCAGCGGCCCCAGCTCGACCAGCTCGCCGCCGCTCGCCAACGGCTGCCAGGCGCCCGTCGCGATGTCGCGCACGCCCGCGTGCAGGGTGTAGCTGCCCGGGGGCAACGCGCCGGGGGCGACCCGAAAGGGCGTATCGTTCACATAGTTCTCGTGCCAGGCCTCGGGCGGGATGCCGCTGCAGAAGGGCTCGACCTCGGCGACGGGTGCGCCGGACGCATCGCGCACCACCACGGCGGGCGCGAGCGTGTCGGGCAGGGCCGCCTCGGCCCGCCAGTAGAGCGTGAGGAAGGCCGGGTCGGCCGGCCCGAGCTCGGCCCGGTCGAGGTCGAAGCCGCGCAGCCCGAAGCCACCCTGCCACGCCGTGGGCAGGGCCTGCTGGGGCGCCACCCCGCTCAGCAGGCGGCGCAGCGGGAAGTTGGGGACGGGCGCGGCGTCGTAGGCCGCCGCGTAGTCGGCGGCCTCGAAGCGCTGGGGCGGCCCGGCCACCGGCTCGCGGCTATAGATCTCGAGGGCGCGCACACCGTCTACCGTCACCGTGCCGAAGTGAAAATAGTCGGGCGGGATGAACAGCGGCCGCGCCCCGTTGGCGGTCAGAAAGTAGTCGGGCTCGCGCACACACTTGAACTGCCCGCGCAGGTACCAGCCGGGGGTGAACAGCTCCTGGTTGGTGTCCATCGCGCCCCGCAGCACGCCCGAGCGGAAGAGCGTCTCGGCCGCCTTCCAGCCGTCGCGGTGGGGGAAGGCGAACAACCCGTCGTCGGGCAGCGCCTCGCCGGTCAGGGGCGTGAAGAAGGGCAGCATGGTCGCCGGGTAGGCCCGCTCGAACTCGGGCCAGGGGCGCAGGAAGACCAGCCCGGTGTAGGTCAGGGCCAGGGTGAGCAGGGCGGCGCCGCCGGCCGCGAGGGCGGGGCGCAGGCGCGGCAGGGCCTCGGCGAGGGTGGCCACGCCGTAGCCGAGCAGCAGCCAGCCGGCGGCGTGCAGCGTATAGAAATGCGTGCGCGGGTCGGCGATCACGAAGGCGTGGGCCGCCAGGCTGCCCGTCAGCCAGAGGGCCAGGGCGCGCAGCCCGGCGGGCAGGCGCGGCGCCGCGACCAGGGCCAGCAGCGGCGGGATCACCAGCAGCCCCGCCAGGCTAGCGTCGGGCCCGCGGGCCAGCAGCCCGGGCGCCAGGGTCGCCAGCAGCCCGCCGGCCCAGAGCAGGGCGGCCATGACCCACCCCAGGGCGGCGGGGCGCAGGAAGCGCGCCAGCAGCATCCCCAGGGTGGCCAGCAGGCCCAGGCCGGC
>CAZKTU010000059.1:4027-5742 GCA_964555675.1 uncultured Oscillochloris sp. | reverse complement strand
TCAGGTAGCGGCGGGCCGCCCCGCCCTCGAAGAAGCGCCAGCACAGCCAGAGCGCCGCCGCGGAGAGCAGCAGCACGACGGTCTGGTACTGCACGATCCGCCCGAAGGCCGTCAGCAGCCCGTCGGCCGACACGCCCAGGGCCGCCGTGAAGCCGGCAAGGTCGCCGGCGCGCCCGCCGATCAGCCGGCCCGCCAGGGACCAGACGCCCAGCACGAGGGCCACGCCAGCCAGGGCGTAGGGCAGGCGTGCGGCCAGCTCGCTCGTGGTCCCCGTGAGCGCCAGCGCGCCCGCGGGCAGCAGCGCCTCGACCGGCCCCTTCATATGGATCAGCAGGATCTCGGCCTGCCCGTGGACGACGCCCTTGGCGAGCATCAGCGCGTAGGCCTCGTCGCCCTGGAAATCGGACACGCCCAGCCCCCACAGGCGCACGGCGGCGGCCAGGGCGAGGGGCAAGAGCAGCCAGCCGTGGGGGCGCGGGCGCGGCGCGACCTCGGCGTCCCGCCCGCGCCACAGGGCCCAGGCCGAGGCGGCGCTCAGCAGGTCGGCGACGAGCAGCACGAGCCAGCCCGGCAGCGGCCCCGGCAGAGCGTGAAGCCCCAGGGTCAGCAGAGCCGCGACGGTGATTGCGCCGGCCACAGCGACGAAGCCGCGCTCGGCCAGGTCGGCCCCAGCGCCGGCGATGGTCAGCCCGGCCAGGGCCCCGGGGGCGAGTACGAGCAGCGTGGCGGCCAGTTGGCCCCACAGGGCGGGCAGCGGCAGCAGCAGAGCCAGATGCGCTAGGATGACCAGACTGCCGCAGCTCAGGGCCAGGCCCTGGCGGGCAGCCCTACCGCGCGCCCAGTCGCCGGGGCGGCCCCGCAGCCACGCCAGCGCTGCCAGGGCGCACGTCGCGGCCGCTAGGGCGGCCGCCCCCGGCCAGCTCGTCGGCAGGCCCCAGGCGAACGAGCGGGGCCCGAGCCAGGCCCATGCCGCCAGGGCGGCGCCCAGGCCCGCCGTGAGGGCCGCCGAGCGGAGCGCCCGCCCCCCACGGGCCGCCGGCCCGCGAGCCAGGGCCTCGAGCAGCCAGGCGGCGAGGCCGGCCAGGGCGAGCATGGCGGCGCACCACAGGGCCCGCCCCAGGGCGTAGCCCCAGGGCGCGGGGCCAGCCAGGGGCAGCACGCGCAGCTCGGCGAGGGCCACGCCCAACTGGCGCGGGTCGCCGGGGCCGGGCTGGAAGGTCGGGCCGCTGAGGGTCAGGGTCTGCCCGGAGGCCCCGGGGGGCAGGGCCAGGTGGTAGCGCCGCCACCCCGGCGCGGTGTCTATGGTTGCGAGGGGCGAGCCGTCGGCGGCCAGGCTCACCGGCCAGGGTCGCCCGGCCGCGCCGGCCGCGTCGTGGTACAGGCGCAACTCGAGGGCGGCGGGCCCGGCGTAGGCCCCGAAGAGGCGCAGCTCGGAGGCCTCGCGGGTCCAGCGCAGGGGCTGCTCGGCGCCCTCGGGCGGGAAGCTATTGGCGACGAAGTAGGCGTCGCCGGGCGCGCCCACGGCCAGGGACCAGGGGCGCGGCGCCACCAGGGCGGCCGCCACTAGGGCCGCAGCGCACACCGCGGCCAGGGCAAGCAGGACCAGGCCCGCGCCCTCCGACCGCCTCACGGCGCCTCTCCCTCGCTCCCGCGTCGCTTCATCCGGGCCATTCTACCAGAAGTGACGAGGACCAACGACCAACGACCAACGACCA
>CAZKTU010000059.1:0-3927 GCA_964555675.1 uncultured Oscillochloris sp. | reverse complement strand
GACCAACGACCAACGACCAACGACCATCTGCAAATGGGTCACTTGGCGTGACCCCTGCCATTGGCTGAACGGTAAGGTTTGGAGGGGCCAGGCCCCTCCAACTCCCCCGCAAGGGCGCCGCCAGTGGCAAGCGACCTGCTAGCAACCGGCGCTAGCGCGTGATCGCGGGCAGGTATGCTCGGGGGAGCAGGGTGGGGGTGGGCTGTGGGGGCGGGGGCTCGCCGGCGCGGGTGAGGCTCACGGCCCTGATGTGGGCATTGGCCCCGGCATCGCTGGTGTTATCGCCGAAGAAGATCAGATTGGTCGAAAAGTATATAAGGCGCAGAGGATTCGTACCCGGCACAAGCGGTGGCTGATAGTCGCGCAGCGGCCCGGCCAGCAGCTCAGCCCCGTTGGCCAGCAGCCGGTAGCGGTTGGCCTTGACCGCCAGCGTGTAGCTGACCGGCGTCGAGGCGGTGTCGAAGGCAGCGCCCTCACCATGCGTGAAGAGCAGCGCGCCGGGCGTCGGGTCGTTGGCCCCGTCGTTCTGCGCCCAGATCTGGTCGGCCCAGAAGGCCAGTTCGATATCTTTGCCGTCACTACCCAGGACGAGCAGGCTGAAGCCCGCGCGGTCGTCGCTATTGTGGGCCTCGCTCAGCACCTGAACCGTGAAGGTCAGCGTGTAGCCCTGGGTCTGATCGAGGAGCGGCAGCTTGCCGGGGGGCGTATAGTAGCCGGCGTAGTCCGTGTTGTCGGCCAGGCTCGACAGTGTCGTGCTCTGGTCGGCATAGGCCGTGGTGGCCGCCGTAGGGGGCGAGGGGAAGGTCGTGTAGCTGAAGGAGCCCTGGTCGTCGAGCTTCTGCCCGGCGACGGTGCCGTCGTACAATACCGTCGTCGCCGCCCGGGCCGTAATCGTCAAGCCAAGGGCCGCCAGCAGCAACGCCGCCAGCAGCAGCGCCCGCCGGCCGGAACCACGCGCCATGTCCCGCTCCTTTCCATCAATTGCTCCGAACGTCGCTCTATCCTGTAAAACGCGGGCTGAGCGGCGAACGGTAACTCGGGTAACGAAATGCTCATCCTGGTTTGACACCCCCGAGAGCCCCTGTTATACTTTTGGGAACAACTGCATACCGCTCATCCAGAGGGGTGGAGGGACCGGCCCTGCGAAACCCCGGCAACCGGTAAACCCGGTGCCAACTCCGGCAGCGCAAGCTGGGAAGATGAGGTCGAAGACGCCTTCACGCCAGCCCGTGGAGGTTTTTTTGTGCCCAGAAGGGCCAGAGGAGCAGCGTCAATGAGCCAGAAACAGCCATCCTACCTTGAGGCCCTCGCCGAGCGCGTCTTGATCTACGACGGCGCCATGGGCACGAGCATCGATACCTTCGACCTGACCGTGGCCGACTACGGCGGCGAGCGCACCTTCGGCAACCGCGACTACCTGGTGATCACGCGTCCCGACGTGATCGAGCAGATCCACAGCTCGTTCCTCGCGGCCGGGGCCGACGTGCTCGAGACCAATACCTTCCAGTCGACGCGCCTGCGCCTCGAGGAGTGGGGCCTGGGCGAGCTCACCATCGAGCTGAATCGGGCCGCCGCGGCCCTGGCCCGCTCGGTCGCCGAGCGCTTCGCCGCCGCCGACGGGCGCCGGCGCTACGTGGCCGGCTCGATGGGCCCCACCGGCAAGCTGCCCTCATCCGATGACCCGGCCCTCTCCGACGTCACCTTCGAGCAGCTCTCCGAGATCTTCCGCGAGCAGGCCGTGGGCCTGATCACGGGCGGCGCCGACGTGCTGCTGGTCGAGACCTCGGTCGACATCCTCGAGGTCAAGGCCGCCCTCGACGGCATTAGGCGCGCCAAGGCCGAGCTCGGCCGCCCCGATATCGCCGTGCAGGCCCAGGTCTTCCTCGACCTCTCGGGCCGCATGCTGCTGGGCACCGACGTGCCGGCCCTGATCGCCACCCTCGAAGCCATGCCGGTCGACGTGATCGGCCTCAACTGCTCGACCGGCCCCGAGCACATGCGCGCCGCCATCCAGTACCTCACCGCCCACTCGCGCAAGCCGATCTCCTGCATCCCCAACGCCGGCCTGCCGCTCGAGGTCGACGGCCAGACGGTCTACCCGATGGAGCCGGCTCCCTTCGCCCGGATCCTGTCCGAGTTCGTGCATGAGTACGGGGTCGGGGTCGTGGGCGGCTGCTGCGGCACCACCCCCGAGCATATCCGCCAGCTGCGCGAGGCCGTGGGCTACGACCGGGCCCCAGCCCCGCGCGAGATCGAGTACATCCCCGCGGTCTCGTCGGGCATCCGCGCCGCGGCGCTCAAGCAGGACATCACCCTGACCATGATCGGCGAGCGGGTCAACACCCTCGGCTCGCGCAAGGTCAAGCGCCTGCTGCTGAGCGACGACTACGACGGCGTACTCGAGGTCGCCCGCGAGCAGGTCGACAGCGGCTCGCACCTGCTCGACGTCTGCGTGGCCATGACCGAGCGGGCCGACGAGCGCGAGCAGATGGTGAAGCTGATCAAGAAGCTCACCATGAATATCGAGCTGCCGCTGGTGATCGACACCACCGAGACCGACGTGCTCGAGGCCTCGCTGGCCATGTATCCCGGCCGGGCCGTGGTCAACTCGGTCTCGCTCGAGGGCGGGCGCGGCGACAAGATCGACCGGGTCATGCCCCTGGTGGCCCGCTACGGCGCCGCGACGGTGGCCATGACCATCGACGAAGAGGGCATGACCCACACCCGCGAGCGCAAGCTGGCCGTCGCGCAGCGCATCGCCCAGATCGCCCGCGACGAGTACGGGGTGCCCGCCGAGGCCCTGATCTTCGACGTGCTGACCTTCCCGATCACCACGGGGCAAGAGGAGCTGCGCAGCGCCGCGGTCGAGACCCTCGAGGGCATCCGTTTGGTCAAGGAGCAGATCCCGGGCTGCTTCACCACCCTCGGGGTGAGCAACCTGAGCTTCGGCGTGGCGCCCCACGCCCGCGCCGCGCTCAACTCGGTCTTCCTCTTCCACGCCGTGGCGGCCGGGCTCGACACCGCGATCATCAACCCGGCCCACATCACCGCCTACGCCCAGATCCCCGCCGAGGAGCGCGAGCTCTGCGAGGACCTGATCTTCAACAAACGCGAGGATGCCCTGGCCCGCTTCATCAACTACTTCGAGCAGAACGCCAGCGCCGAGAAGGGCGAGGCCAGCGATCCCACGGCCGGCCTCAGCACCGACGCCCGGCTGCACTGGAAGATCCTCAACCGCAAGAAAGAGGGCGTCGAGGCCGACATCGACGAGGCGGTCGAGCTGCGCCTGCAGGCGCGCGGCCTGAGCCTGGCCGACCCGGCCGTGGCCGTCAAGGACGAGCAGGGCACCTCGCCCCAGGGCCTCGCCGCGGTCGACGTGCTCAACGCGGTGCTGCTGCCGGCCATGAAAGAGGTCGGCGACCTCTTCGGCTCGGGCCAGCTCATCCTGCCCTTCGTGCTGCAGAGCGCCGAGGTGATGAAGAAGGCCGTGGCCCGCCTCGAGAGCTACCTCGACAAACTCGAGGGCGCCACCAAGGGCAAGGTGGTCCTGGCGACGGTCTACGGCGACGTGCACGACATCGGCAAGAACCTGGTCCACACCATCCTGGCCAACAACGGCTACACCGTCTACGACCTGGGCAAGCAGGTGCCGGTCAACACGATCATCGAGAAAGCCGTCGAGGTCGGGGCCGACGCGATCGGGCTCTCGGCCCTGCTGGTCAGCACCAGCAAGCAGATGCCGCTCTGCGTGCAGGAGCTGCACAAGCGCGGGTTGAGCTTCCCCATCCTGGTGGGCGGCGCGGCGATCAACCGCCAGTACGGCCAGCGCATCTCGTTCGTGGGCGAAGAGGAGCCCTACGAGGCCGGGGTGTTCTACTGCAAAGACGCCTTCGAGGGGCTCGAGACCATGGACACCCTCAGCGACCC
>CAZKTU010000058.1:6445-30941 GCA_964555675.1 uncultured Oscillochloris sp. | reverse complement strand
TGCCGCCCACGGCCGTCCCTCCGACCGCCACGCGCGTCCCGCCCACGGCCGTGCCGCCCACGGCCGTGCCCCCGACCGCCACGCGCGTCCCGCCCACGGCCGTGCCCCCGACCGCCACGCCCGCCCCGGTCAAGCCGACGACGGCCCCGACGACGCAGCCGGGGGCCAGCGAGCGCTTGATCTACACCGACGCGCTGAGCACGGGCTGGGCCAACTGGTCGTGGAACACCAAGGTCGTCCTGAACTACGGCACCGTGGTTCAGACGGGCGCCCGCTCGATCGCCGTGACCCACCAGGTGGCCTGGGGCGGCTTCAAGCTCCACAGCGGCGCGCCCATGTCGACCACGGGTCTGGGCAAAGTGCGCTTCTGGCTCCACGGCGGCAGCCAGGGCGGCCAGGCGATGCAGCTCTACATCGACACCGGCAGCGGGCTGAGCCCGGCGGTGCGCCTGCCCGCCCTCAAGGCTAACGCCTGGACCCTGGTCGAGGTGCCCCTGAGCCAGCTCGGCAAGCCGGCCCAGATCAGCGACATCATCCTCCAGGAGACGGGCGGCGTGCTCAACCGGACCTTCTACCTGGACCAGCTGTCGCTCGTCCAGTAGGACCCGCCGGCAGCTAAATGCTCGCAAGCCATGCTTGCGGCATGCTGTAGGACGGAAAAGGGGTCTTTCAGGGAGGGCAAGCCCTCCCTGCGACCCTCCCGTGACGCAGCTTCAGTTGGAAGCATTGAGAGAGTGCAGGGGCCGGGACTCACGTCCCGGCCCCTGCGTACATGTCACCTTGCCCGCGCCCCCACTCTCCGGTATGCTGATAGTATGTACAGACTCTACCTCTGCCATGGGCCGCGCTGCAGCGCTCGCGGGGCCGAGGCCGCGCGCCGGGCCCTGGACGACGCCCTCTGGGACGCCGACCTGCTGGGCCAGGTCGAGCTGCTGGCCAGCGGCTGCCAGGACCACTGCGACCACGGGCCCAACCTGCTCATCCACCCGGGGGCCTGCCGCTACGTCGGCGTGAGCGCCGAGCGGGCCGCAGCGATCGTCGCCCGCCACCTGCGCGACGGCGAGCCGGTGGCCGCCTGGCAGGCCACCCCCGAGATGCGCCGCGGCGCGTCATGACGCCTTTCAAAAGGACTTTCTTTCGAAATTATCTGATATAATAGAAGGTACACCGGCGCGGGCCGCAGCCTCCGCGCCCCAAATAGAACTCGGAGCGACTCTACTATGGGCCTCTTCTCGCGCGGCGCGCAGCTCACCGAGCAGCAGGTGCTGGCCGCCCTCAGCAAGGTGCAAGAGCCTGAGCTCGGCGGCGATCTCGTCTCACGGCGCATGATCAAGGACGTCAAGATCAACGGCGCCGCCGTGAGCTTCACGATCGAGCTGACCACCCCGGCCTGCCCGCTGAAGGATCAGATCCACGCCGAGGCTGAGGCGGCCGTGCGCGAGCTGCCGGGCGTGGCCGAGGTGGGCATCGAGTTTACCTCGAATACGCGCCGGCCCGCAGGCATCCCCGAGCAGGCCCCCATCCCCGGGGTGGCCAATGTGGTCGCGGTGGCCGCCGGCAAGGGCGGAGTGGGCAAGAGCACTGTGGCCGCCAACCTGGCTGTGGCCCTGGCCCAGGAGGGCGCCAAGGTCGGCCTGCTCGACGCCGACGTCTTCGGCCCGAGTATGCCGCTGATGTTCGGCGTGCGCGGCCAGCCCGAGGCCTACCAGAACGAGAAGGGCGAGGCCATGATGGTCCCCCTGAGCGGCCACGGGATCAAGCTGATCTCGGTCGGCTTCCTGGTGGACGAGAGCCAGCCGGTGATCTGGCGCGGCCCGATGGTCAGCCAGCTGCTGCGCCAGTTCCTCTACAACGTCGACTGGGCGCCCCTCGACTATCTGATCATCGACATGCCCCCCGGCACCGGCGACATCGCCCTGACCCTGGCCCAGAGCCTGCCGCTGACGGGCAGCCTGATCGTGACCACGCCCCAGGCCGTCGCCACGGCCGACGTGGTCAAGGCCATGGAGATGTTCAAGAAGGTGAATGTGCCGCTGCTCGGCATCGTCGAGAATATGGCCTACTTCATCGCGCCCGACACCGGCGCGCGCTACGACATCTTCGGCAGCGGCGGCGCCGAGCAGCTCTCGGCCCGCCTGGGCGTGCCGCTGCTGGGCCAGATCCCCCTCGGCATGGCCGTGGGCCGGGGTGGCGACAAGGGCGTCCCCGCCGTGATCAGCGACGCCCCCGACGCCTACGCCGAGGTCTTCCGCGGCGTGGCCCGCCAGCTGGCGGCGCGGATCAGCGTGCTGAAGTTCGTGGCGGCGTAGCCCTGATGCGGCGAGCGAGATGCGCAGAGAGCGGGAGACCAGAAGGCCACTATGAATAGTGATCACCCAATGAAGGGCACGATCCCGGTAAGCTTCTACGAGCCTCGCAGCCGCCCCGCCTACGCCACGGACGCCCCGGCCCACGACAGCTTCGGGCGCCGCATCGACTACCTGCGCGTCTCGCTCACCGACCGCTGCAATATGCGCTGTGTCTACTGCATGCCCGCCCTCGGTATGCAGTTCGCCCCGCGCCCCGAGCTGCTGACCAACGACGAGCTACTGCTCGTGGTGCGGGCCGCGGCGTCCGCGGGCTTCCGCAAGCTGCGCCTCACCGGCGGCGAGCCGACCCTGCGCCAGGATCTGGTCGAGCTGATCCGGGCCATGAAGGCCGTCCCGGGGATCGAGCATATCGCCATGACCACGAATGCCCTGCGCCTGCGCAAGCTGGCCGGGCCGCTGAAAGAGGCCGGCCTCGACCGGGTCAATATCAGCATCGACAGCCTCGACCCGGTGAAGTTCCGCCAGATCAGTCGCGGCGGCAACCTCGACGAGGTCTGGGCGGGCATCAGGGCGGCCGACGAGGCGGGTCTGCGCCCGCTCAAGCTCAACGCGGTGATTGTGCGCGGCATGAACGACGACGAGGTGGTCAAGCTCGCCGAGCTGACGACCATGCACCCCTGGGAGTTCCGCTTCATCGAGGTCATGCCCCTGACCGGGGTGGCCGGCCTGGCCGAAGAGGGCGTGGTCAGCACCGCCGAGCTGATCGCCCGCATCGAGGCCCACTTCGGCCCCCTCGACCCCTATGGGCAAGACCCGGCCGACCCGGCGCGGCGCTTCCGCATCCCCGGCGCCCCCGGCAAGCTCGGCTTCATCAGCGCGGTCACCGACCCCTTCTGCTCGACCTGCAACCGCATGCGCCTCACCGCCGACGGTCGCCTGCACCTCTGCCTGCTGCGCGACGACGAGGTCGACCTGCGCGCGGCCATTCGCGCCGGGGCCAGCCAGGCCGAAGTTGAGCAGATCGTGCGCCACGCGGTGCAGCTCAAGCCCTGGGGCCACGGCCTGCCCGACGGGGTCTTGCCCACCCTGCGCGGCATGTCCGAGCTGGGGGGGTAACAGGCTTGCTCGCCCGCCCCTGCGCACAGATGCCGGTGCCGACGGCGATCTTTTGTGTTATCATGCGCAGACGTTCACGACGCCTACAGTGGGATATGTTGTATGGCGCAGATTTCGGCGAGGCGGAGGGCCGCCCTCCGCGCAGAGCTGCTCGGCCTGCTGCGCAATAGCGCACCCGACACGATCGAGGCCCGCATCGACGAACTGCTGGCCGAGGTCCTCGAAGACGCGCCGATCACCGCGACTCTGCCAATCGAGGAGGGTGAAGAGGACGAGGACCGCCGGATTGTCGTGACCGGCATGGGCGTGGTCTCGCCCTTCGGCGTCGGCCTCGAGGTCTTCTGGGATGGGCTCGCCGCGGGGCGCAGCGCCATCGACCGGATCACCTACTTCGACCCCAGCCCCTACCCCTGCCAGATCGCCGGCCAGATCCCCGACTTCGCCCCCCAGGATTTTATGGACTTCAAGGAGGCCCGGCGCATGTCGCGCTCGAGCCAGCTGGCCGTCGCCGCGGCCCGCATGGCCGTCGAGGCCGCCAGGCTGCGCATCGACGCCGGGACCAGCGAGGAGATCGGGGCCCTGATCGGCTGCGGCACGATCTCGATGCCCGACGTCGAGCAGGCGGTGACCACCCTGGTGCAGAAGGGCGGCATGAAGATCAGCCCCTTCTTCATCCCCTCGGCCATCCCGCATATGCCCTCGGCCCAGGTGGCCATCCAGCTCGGTCTGCGCGGCCATATTACCGCGGTCAGCACCGCCTGCGCCGCCGGGGCCCAGGCGATCGGCGAGGCCGCCGAGGTGATCCGCCGCGGCGACGCCGAGGTGATGCTGGCGGGCGGGGCCGAGGCCCCGATCACCGCCCTGAGCCTGGGCTCCTTCTGTGTCATTCGCGCCCTCAGCACCCAGGGCAACGAGCAGCCCGCCACGGCCTCGCGGCCCTTCGACGCCCGCCGCGACGGCTTCGTCCCCGGCGAGGGCGCCGCCGTCCTCGTGCTCGAGCGCCTCTCGAGCGCCCGCCGCCGCGGCGCGACCATCCTGGCCGAGATCGCCGGCTACGGCGCCTCCTCCGACGCCTACCACGTCACCTCGCCCGACCCGGCGGGCCACGGCGCCGCACGGGCTATGCGCAAGGCTCTCGCCAACGCCCGCCTCGACCCGCAGCAGGTCGACTATATCAACGCCCACGCCACCTCGACCCCCGCCGGCGACCTGGCCGAGACTCGGGCGATCAAGCATGTCTTCGGCGAGTATGCCCCGAGCGTGCCGATCAGCGCCAACAAGTCGATGATCGGGCACCTCACCGGGGCCGCGGGGGCCGTCGAGGCCGCCGCCACCATCCTGGCCATGCGCAACGGGCTCATCCCCCCCACGATCAACCAGGAGGAGCCCGACCCCGAGTGCGACCTCGACTATGTGCCCAATGTGGCCCGCCCCGCCCTGATCAGCGTGGCCCTCTCGAACTCGTTCGGCTTCGGCGGGGTCAACGCCGTGCTGGCCCTCAGGCGGATCTAGTATGTGGGGCATCACCGGCCACGAGTGGGCCGTCGGCCAGCTGCGCGAGAGCATCAGGGCCGCCACCGACGCCCACGCCTACCTGATCAGCGGGGTCGCCGGGATCGGCAAGGCGCTGCTGGCCCTGCGCCTGGCCCAGGCCCTGGCCTGCGAGGTCAGCCCCGGCGACCCTTGCCTGACCTGCCGCACCTGCCGCCGCATCGAGCGCGGCAACCACCCCGACGTGCGCCTCGCCGGCATGGCCTCGCAGGCCGCCGGCCTCAAGCCCGACGAGGCGGCCCGCCAGAAGGAGCTGAAGATCGGCACGGTCCGCGAGTGGCAGCGCGATATTACGCTGCGCCCCTACGAGGCCCGCCGCCGCGTGCTGATCCTCCACGACGCCGAGCGCCTCAACGAGGAGGCCTCGAACGCCATGCTCAAGACCCTCGAGGAGCCCCCGCCCTACGCGACGCTCATCCTGGTCGCCAATAGCACCGACCTGCTGCCCACCATCGTCTCGCGCTGCCGCGTGCTGCGCCTGCGCCCCCTGCCCCGCCGCCAGGTCGCCGAGGCCCTGGCCGCCCGCGGCGTCACCCCCGAGGATGCTGCGCTCCTGGCCGCCTGGAGCGGCGGGCGGGTCGGTTGGGCCCTGCAGATGCTCGACCGCCCCGACGAGATCGCCCGCCGCGACGAGCAGATCCAGGCCCTGCTCGCCCTCGAGGAGGGCGCGGCGGGCATGCGCTGGGCCGAGCAGCGCGCGAAGGAGTACCGCGGCGGCGAGCAGGAGACGGTCTTCGCCTGGCTCGAGCTCTGGCAGGGCTGGTGGCGCGATGTGCTGCTCACCGCCGCGGGCTGCCCCGAGGGCGTGGTCAACATCGACCGCCGCGCCGAGCTCGAGCAGGCCGCCGCGCGCCACCCCCTCCCCGAGGCCTACGCCTTCACCCTCCGCGTCGGCCAGGCCGCCCGTCAGCTGCGCGAGAACGGCAACCCCCAGCTCGTCCTCGAGAACCTGGTCCTGCATCGCCCCTAGGCTTCCGCCCGGGCCGCTCGCACAGGTTTTCTGGAAGGGCATGCCCTCCTGCGCCCCCCAGGCCGTCGCAACAAGCGCCACGGCGAGAGCGTCATACGGGCGAATATCCCTCCAGCACCGCATCGCTCCCATCCCGCACCCGCAACGAACAAGCGTGCGCAATTATTGAGCAGGAACGGATCGCCCAAAAGGACGATTCACACCCGCCCTCGGTACTGATGCGCGCGAAGCAGGTCTGGACTATGCTGGCAGAGATCACGGTGTGTTGACAGGCCACACGAATCTGCCTACACTTATATGACCGGTCAGTAAGATTCGAAAGGTACTGACTGACCAGACCTTGAATGTCATGCTTAACGCGTCTCGCCGTCGTAGGGACGTCGAGCGCCTGTACTACGCGGATGAGGTTCGTATGGTCACCACAGCTCCGGATACTCCCCTCGATGCCCCGCGAAGTTCAAGCGAGCCTGCACTAGCGATCCCCCCCCTGCTCAAGCATAAAATCACGCCCCCGCCCCCCGAGCCGCGCGTGCTCCAGCGACCGCGCCTGATGCGCGCCCTCGACGAGGCCGCCGCGCAGCGCCTGACCCTGCTGGCCGCGCCGGCCGGCTCGGGCAAGACGGCCCTGCTGAGCGCCTGGGCCAACGCCCAGGACTCCCGGGCAAGCGCGCGGCTAGCCTGGCTCACGCTGGGACGCGAAGAGAACGAGCCGCTGATCTTCGCCACCGTGCTCGCCGCCGCCCTGCAGCGCGCGGGCCTGCCCCTGAGCTGGCCGTCCTTCCCCCTCTGCGAGGGCGACGAGCGGGTACGGGTGACGATGGCCTGGTCGCTCAACGCCATTGCGGTCGCCGACGAGCCCGTAACCCTGGTGCTCGACGGCTACGACGCCCTGACGCGCCCCGCCGCCCACGAGCTGGTGCTCACCCTGCTCGAGCAGGGGTCGCCCGGCCTGCGCGTCATCGTCGCCGCCCGCGGCGAGCCGCCCCTGCCCCTGGCCCGCTTGCGAGCCCGGCGCCAACTGGCCGAGCTGCGGGGCGAGGATCTGCGCTGGAGTGTGTCGGAGGCGGCCATGTACCTGAACGACCGGCTGGGCCTCGCCCTCGCTCACGCCCAGGTTGCCGAGCTGGTCGCACGTAGCGAGGGCTGGGCCACCGGCCTGAGCCTGGCCGCCCTGGCCCTCGAAGAGCGCCGGGCCACGCCCGAGCTGGCCGCCCACCGCTTCGTGGCCGACTTCATGGTCGGCGAGGTGCTCGAGCGCGAGCCCCTGGCCACCCAGCACTTTCTGCTCCAGGCGGCCCTCCTCGACGAGCTGAGCGGCCCCCTGGTCGAGAGCCTGCTGCTGCCCGAAGAGGGCTCGGCCGAGCGCTCGGCTTATCTTGGGGGCTTCCCCAGCGGCCAGGCCGCCCTCGAAGCCCTCGAGCGCCGCGGGCTGTTTCTGAACCCGATCGAGAGCCGACCTGGCTGGTACCGCTTCCACGGGCTCTTCGCCCAGACCCTGCGCGAGCAGCTGCAGCAGCGCCTGCCCGAGCGCGCCGCCGCGCTGGCCGCCAGACTCGCCGGGGCGACAGGCGGCCAGGGCGCGCCCGCCCGACCCGTCCGCGCCGAACTGCTCGTCCCCGCGGGCCTGACCGAGCCCCTCAGCGAGCGCGAGCAGGAGACCCTCGGCCTGATCGCCGCCGGAAGACCGAACCGTGAAGTCGCCGCGCTGCTCAATATCAGTGAGAGTACCGTCAAAAGCCACGTAAAGCATATTTTCGCCAAACTCAATGCGCGCAATCGCACAGAGGCCGTCGCCATTGCGCGAGATCTTCAGCTTCTAGGCCCGTAGGCGCGAAGAAATTCCCTCTCAGCTCCGAGAAAAGCTTCTCGGGGCCTCTTGTGTTGCGCGTAAAATTCATATTTAATCACTATATTAAACCAAATCTAAATCGCACTTTAGGGTGATCGCAAAATCACCACTACTACCCACGATAATCACCCCTTCGGGGGTCGACCAACTACGACGAGACCAGTATGATACTGCCATACAACAACACGTCACCGGCGGTAGTCGCCGAAACGACAAGAGCGACGGTTGTTGTCCGAGGCTAAACGCCAGTACGATACAAGAGGAGACGATTATGCAGAGCGGGAAACTACTCCGCAGGGCTACGATCCAGGGTCTGCTCGGGTTTGCCCTGGCGGCGGGGGTCCTAGCGGCGCCGGTGGCCACCCACGCCCAGAAGCAGGGCACCGGCCCCAGCCAGATCAGCCTGACGGTCGAGCCCCAGGCCGACACGGCCTCGCGGACCGACGGGGTGGATACCTACAGGGTCGTGATTGTGAACCGGGCCGGCGGCACGGTCGAGGACATCGCCCTGAGCGTGCCCTTCGAGGCCGGCTACAGCCTGGCCGGGGCCACCTTCAACCAGGACGACGCCTGGGTGGCCCGGGTGGGGGACGGCTCGGCGATGATCCAGGCCGAGCAGCTGCGCGGCATCGGCGACACGCTGGTGGCCACCCTGCGCTTCACCGGCCCGCGCGACGCGAGCGCCGGCGCCCTGAGCAACAGGGTCAGCGCGAACTGGGATCGCAACGGCGAGCAGTACACGATCTATAGCAACCAGCCCGGCGTCACCAGCACCGCCCTGTCCGCCAACCGCACCGGCCAGAGCCGGATGACCTTCAGCGGCGGCGCCTTCGCCTCGAACGAGCCGGTGAACTACTGGGTCACCTTTGCCAACGGCGTGAGCGTGCCCCTGGTGGTCGACAAGGGCGTGCTGATCCAGAAGCCCGCCAAGAGCGACAACGACGACGAGGAGAAGAAGTACGGCGAGTTCCTGGCCGCCAACGATCAGGGCGCCGCGAACGCGATTGTCAGCATCGCCGGCCTGCCTGCCGGCAACTACACCCTGGCCGCCCGCGGCAACTGGACCGGCGTGACCGCCTCGGCCCCCTTCATCGTCCAGTAACGCGCCCCACTCACCGGACGGACAAACGCCGCGCCCCCCGCTCAGTGTTGAGCGGGGGGCGCGACGTCTTATCTCAAACCCTGTTTGATAGTGTGCATAGGTTTTATTCGAAGGGGCCTGCGGCCCCTCCGAGCCTCCCAGCTCATGCACACTATCAAGCGAGACTTGATATTACGCTTCAGCCCTCATCCTTCATCCTTCATCCTTCCACATCAGCACTCGGTGTAGCCGCAGGTGTGGCACTTGCGGCAGCCCTCCTCGTACATCAGGGTCGCGTTCTGGCAGTCGGGGCAGATCTCACCCGAGGCCATGACCTCGGTGTGGGCCTGCAGGGCGACGACCGAGCCGTACTCGGGCTCGTGGTGCCCATTGCCGTTGCCATTGCCGTTGACGCCCGGCTTCAGGGGCTTGGCCCTGAGCTGGCGGTCGCCGTTCACGTAGTGGTCCTGCAGCAGCTTGCCGATCGCGTCGGGCACCGAGCGCACCCGGTCGGGGCCGAAGCCGGCCGTGCGGGCCCCGCCGATGCCGCGCAGCTGCTCGGCGAGCAGCTTCACGGGCACGCCACAGCGCAGGGCCAGCGAGAGCAGGCGCCCGATCGCCTCGGTGAAGGCCATCACGTCGCTGCCGGCCCGCCCGATGATCGCGAAGACCTCGAAGGGCTGGCCGTCGAGCTCGGTCACGAACAGGCGCAGCTTGCCCAGGGGCGTCAGCACCGGGTACGAGTGGCTGGGCAGCCCGTCGGCCGGCAGGTTGCGCGGCGTGAGCGGCTGAGGCTCGGCGGGCTTGGCGGGCTGCGCCTCGGCCGCGCTGACAGCCTGGGCGGCCGGGGCCGCGGCGGGCTCGGCCTGCTTATTCGGGTCGGCGGTCGAGCCGGTCGAGAGCACCTGGTTCGAGCGCGAGCCGTCGCGGTAGACCGTGATGCCCTTGCAGCCCAGGCTATAGGCCAGCTCGTAGGCCTCGCGCACCTGCTCGGGCGTGGCCTCGAAGGGGAAGTTGATCGTCTTGCTGATCGCCGAGTCGGTATGCTCCTGGAAGGCGCCCTGCATGCGCACGTGCCACTCGGGCGTGATGTCGTGGGCGGTCACCCAGACCCGCTGGGCCTCGGCGGGCACCTCGGGGTGGTGGATGTGGCCGCTGTCGGCGATGCGCTCCATCAGGGCCTCGCTGTACCAGCCCTCGCGGCGGGCCTGGTCCACAAAGTCCTGGTTGATGTCGAGCATGCGGCTCTCGGCCTGGTAGCGCCAGAAGGCGATCGCGAACAGGGGCTCGATGCCCGACGAGCAGCCGGCGATGATCGAGATCGTGCCGGTGGGGGCCACGGTGGTCACGTTGCAGTTGCGCAGGCGACGCTCGGGGCGCACGCGGCTGCCGTCGGCCAGGCGGGCGCAGGTGGCGTCGGGGCCCCAGATGCTGCGCTCCCACTCGGGGAAGGCCCCGCGCTCGACGGCCAGCTGCTCCGAGGCGACCTTCGACTCCTCGTCGACGAACGCCATCACGCGGCGGCCCAGCTCGGTGGCCTCGGCCGAGCTATAGGGGATGTTCAGCTTGACCAGCATATCGGCCCAGCCCATCACGCCCAGGCCGATGCGGCGGATCTTCTGGCTCAGCTCGCTGATCTGGGGCAGCGGGTAGTGATTGGCGTCGATCACATTGTCGAGGAAGCGCGTGCTCTGGTGCACCACCTCGCGCAGGGCCGGCCAGTCGACCTGCCCCTCAGCCGTCACGAACAGGCCCAGATTCACCGAGCCGAGATTGCAGACATCGTAGGCAAGGAGCGGTTGCTCACCGCACGGATTAGTGGCCTCGTAGTCGCCGAGGGCCGGGACCGGGTTGTACTTGTTGGCCTCGTCGATGAAGAACAGGCCCGGCTCGCCGGTGGCGTGGGCGCAGTGCACGATCAGGTCGAAGAGCGTGCGGGCGCGCAGGCGCATGGGCTCGCCCTTCTCGATCAGGGTCTCGCCAGTGAGCGGGTGCTTCACCGCGACGCGGCCCGCGATCTGCACGTTGCCGCTGCGCGGATTGATCAGATCGTACTCGGTATCGTTCGCGACAGCCCGCATAAAGACGTCGGTGATCGCGACGCTGATATTAAAATTGGTGATCTTGCTCGTATCGAGCTTACACGTAATGAAATCCAGGATATCCGGGTGGTCACACCGCAGAATGCCCATGTTCGCGCCACGCTGGCTTGTTACTCCGCTTGCGCGGGGCCAGGTCATTTCTGCCTGGCTCTCGCCCTTTCGGTGCGAGAACGGACTCTCTCATCAGAACCGCTCAAAGATCGCTTTCTTCCGCTGCAACCACAGAGAGCCATACTGATACATCGCATTGCCGATTCTACGGATAGTAGACTGATCGGAAAGTTCTATCAGCCCTGTTCCTTGTTTCGGCTGGATGCACTTATTACTAAGCGCATAACCACCAGCAATGAGGAAATCGCGCAGGCCAGAGACAAATGGCAAACCACAAGTGATCGACCATTTTGCTCGGCGATAGGGGCCGTAGAGCGTCCCGTTCACATACCCAGATCGCTCATAGACCCTTATGCATCCATCGGCATCGAAAACGCCGCGGATAAAGTTCCAGGTTAGCCTCTCCGTCTGAAACGTTAGAAAAGGCTCGCTGCCTGACTTTCTACCGAGCGGAATACCAATTGCCAAGAGGTCATCAACCAGTCGAACACTATCGATGCGGAGCAGAGCCTTTGGCCGCTCGGTGAGTGCGCGGGGCTTAATCTGTCGTTTGACGACTGTCTTGTCGCCCAGCCTGATGGCTATCTGCTCTAACAGATCGCCGTCGTCATCAGCCAGAGCGATCTGTAGCCGCTTTGAACTGCCTCGATCAATCAGTGTCCCATCGCCAAGGATGAAGCCAGCGATGTATGCTTTATCATCATCACAGTGATGTAGTTGAGCAAAGTAAGCTTCATCCAAATGATGACGCCGCGATTTTAATGCACCAGCGCGGCCCGCCTTACGACGCTCTAGGCCGTACATCTCCATGTACTCCCAGATCAGGTTGCGACCCACGCCAAGCTGTCGCGCGATCTCGACCGTCGACTGGCCTTGCGCGTTGTATAGCTCTTCAAGTAGCTGCTTTGTAATGTGCGAGTATCTTCGAAAGGCTCTGTCTCGCGCCGCCCGACGAGATTGCTCACCGTCAGGCCCTACTTGCTTGTCCATATGGCTCCTCCGCATATCCGCTATCGGATTATAGCACGGATGGGCTGAATGTACAAGTGTTCGGTAGTCTCTGAACCCGCCTCTCAGTCGCCCGAGAGGCTCGGCTGCTGATTACCCAATCCCTCTACTTTTCAAGCCTTCACGCCTGCCGTCACCGGCTACGTTGTGGCAAGAGGGCTCTCAGGGCGTCCCAGCAATTCGCGAGATTTTACACGCGCCGTCGGCTAAACCGCACGCGTTCCACCCTGCTTGATCGCCTCGGTCGAGTGGTTATAGACCTCCATAAAACTCACGGGGCCGGAGGCCACACCCATGGTGCTACGCACCACATCGTTGCGCGGGCGCAGCCGCGAGAAGGCGAAGCCCGTGCCGCCGCCCGACTGGTGGACGAGGGCCTGGTGCTTCAGGGTCTCGTAGATGCTGCCCAGGTCGTCGTCTACGGGCAAAACGAAGCACGCGCTGAGCTGCCCGAGCGGCCGCCCGGCGTTCATGAGGGTCGGGCTGTTGGGCTCGAACAGGCCCTTCGTCATCAGGTCGTAGAAGGTGTCGGACCAGGCGCCCACCTGCTGCTCGCCGGCGCCGTAGCGGCCCTCGACCGCGGCGATGGTGTCGGCGACGCGGCGGAACATGGTCTCGGGGGTCTCGGCGACGTTGCCCTGCTCGTCTTTGATCAGGTAGCGCTTCTTCAAAATGGTGCGCGCGATTTCGGTCAGGGCGGCCGGGGTCTGGGCGGTCTCGGTCTGGGTCATAGGGGCTCCTTCGCTATGGCTGAACACAACACAAGGAATCCCACAGCCATGATGCGGGATCACGGCTATGGAGTGTAAAGCGTAAAGTGTAATTGAGGTGTAACGCAGGGTCGCCGGGTGGAGTTGGCGGTCTGTCCGCCCCTATACTATATCTAGTACAGAGGCGTTATGTAGAGGTCCAGATATAGTCGAAAATTTGGCGACGGGGGGTAGTGTAGCACAGCAGTGCGCCCCCTGTCAAGGGTGAAAAGGCTTGACGATAATGTGGATAACCTGGGGATAACAAAGGCGCCGCGCCCCTTCATAAAGCAGAGACGCGGCGCACCGTATTTCGTCACAGCGATCTTCAGCCTTCAGCCCTCATCCCTCCGCCTTCAGCCTTCAGCACTCATCCCTCCGCCTTCCCGATCAGCTCATCGGCGGCGGCGAGCAGGGCCTCGATGCGCGTCTGGGGCAGCGGGGGCTGCTTGCTCTTCAGGTAGAGCTCGAGGGCGCGGCGCGGGGTCAGGCCGCCGACCAGCTCTTCCTCGGCGCCGGCCAGGCGGCGGCGGCCGCTGCGCTCGACCTTGAGGGTGATCGCGGCGATCGCGAAGGCCCCGGCCTGCTCGAGCAGCTGGCGGATGGCCTCCTCGCGCAGGCCCAGGGCCTGCTCGCGGGTGGCCTCGAGCTCGACCCGCACCACGGCCTGCCGCAGGTCCTGGCGCCCGATCAGGGTCGCGACCAGGCCCAGCGGGTCGCTGCTGGGGCGCACGTCGTGCTCGATGCTGACGAAGGGCCGGGCGTCGAGCTGCTGGAACTGCCAGCTGGCCCGCCCGCCCTCGATGCTCACGATCACGCAGCCCTTGGGCTCCTCGCGCTCGCCGAAGTCGACCCGCTCGATACTGCCCGGGTAGACCATCGGCGGGTCGTGGCTCAGGGCCTGGTGCTTGTGGATGTGGCCGAGGGCTACATAGGCCACCCCCGGCTGGGCCAGCAGCGAGCGGGGCAGCACGAGATCTTGCCCCAGGGTCATGGCCCGCTCGGCGCCGAGCTGAGCCCCGTCGACGCTGCCGTGGAAGGCGATGATCGCGGGCAGGGCCGGGTCGAGGCGGCGGGCCGCGTCGGTGACGAAACCCTCGAGGCGGCGGCGCAGGTCGTACTCGATCTCGGCGAACGAAGCCCCGCGCATCTCGTCGCGGGTCAACAGCGTATGGCGGGTGACCCAGGGCAGGGCGATAATCTGCAGGGGGCCGGCGCCCGTCTCGATGCGGTGCAGGCGCGGGCGGTCGGCGATGGTGACGCCCTCGACGCCCAGGGCGTCGAAGATCTCGACCGAGTGGGCCCGCCCCGCGGCCGGCGAGATGTCGTGGTTGCCCGTCAGGATGAAGACCGGCAGACCCGCCGAGCGCAGCCGGCTGACCCTGCGGGCGAACTCGCGCTGATGGGTCGGGTTGGGCGAGCGGTTCTTGTAGATGTCGCCCGCGATCAAGACCAGGTCGACCCCCGCGTCGAGGCCCACGGTGATCGCCTCATCGAGCCGGTCGAGGTAGTCGACCAGGCGCGAGTGCAGGCCCGTGGCCGGGTCGACCCGCCCGTAGTTCTCGACCCCGATATGCAGGTCGGCCAGGTGAAGCAGCTTCATAGCCCTAATGGGTCACTTGAGGTGACCCCTGCCCTTTCAATAAGGAACTGGAGGGGCCAGGCCCCTCCAGACCACCCCGCCAAACCTGACTGGGCGACGGCGATGCGCATAACACAAGCCTCGTTAGAAGATCCAGCCGATCAGGCCCATCAGGACGGCCGAGGCCAGGAAGGAGAGCACGAGCACCACCACCGACTGGGTCTGGTCGCGCAGGTTCATGCTCGCCTGGACGGCCAGGTAGCCATAGTAGATTTGGACCAGCAAGAGCAGGATGCCGACAATCGCGCCGATAAAGCCCACCAGCAGGTTGATCACGGGCACCCAGGCGAAGAGGGTCACCACGAAGCCCACCAGGGCCCCGAGCACGATCAGCGGCGCCGTGAAGAGGGCGAAGCTGTACGAGACCTCGTCCCAGGTCCCGGTGCCGTTGTACATGTTCTTGCCGAGGAAGTAGACCAGCCCGGTGAAGACGAAGAACTGCACCAGACCCGAGAGCAGCCCCCCGAAGAAGCTGCCGAGGCCGGGGGCGGGCGGGCCCGGCAGGAAGCTGCCCACCAGGCCGAGGATCGCGGCGATCACGGCGGCCACCGCCACGTAGAGCGCGGCGTTGGCCATGGTGCCGCGGTGCTCGTAACGCTCGAAGGCCGGCACGCTCGGGCTCTGAATGATCTCGCGGCTCTGGGCCACCATCTCGGGCAACGAAGACTGTTTCATCATAGCCATGGCTCTATCCTCCTCAGCTGCGCAGGCGCTATCATACGTGCGACCATGATACGCACGGGCCTGGCGGGGGGTTGCACCCCTATTATACGCCCGATAACGGCGGCGTCCGCATCCCGGCCAGGCCACCTCCTTACACATTTCTCCAAAAGCTATCCCAACTTATCCCACGGTTTCCCACATGAATCCCTCATCGCCATGGGATAAACCCACAGCCAGGCGTCCACGGATCGTCAAGGGGCGAGCCGAGGGGCTGTAAGGCATTTTCAGCACACTTGTTCGCCATGACCCGTGCCAACCTGGAGGGTTATGTTATACTACTCATGGCTAGAGGCGGGACAGCCAGGCTGATGGAGCGAAGCATGAGCGAGCGCAGCGTCTACCTTGACCACGCAGCAACCACGCCCCTCGACCCGCAGGTGCTCGAGGCGATGCTGCCGTACTTCACGCTACAGGCCGGCAACCCCTCGAGCATTCACCAGCTCGGGCGCACGGCCCTGCAGGCCGTCGACGACGCCCGCGAGCAGGTGGCCCTGGTGCTGGGCTGCTCGCGGCGCGAGCTGATCTTCACCGGGGGCGGCAGCGAGAGCGCGAACCTCGCCATCAAGGGCGCGGCCCTGGCCCGCCGGGCGGCCGGCAAGGGCGCCCACCTGATCGTGAGCGCGATCGAGCACCACGCGGTGCTCCACGCGGCCGAGTACCTGCTGCCCTTCGGCTTCGAGCTGACCATCCTGCCCGTCGACGGGGCCGGCCTGGTCCGGCCCGACGATCTGCGGGCGGCGATCCGCCCCGACACCACCGTGGCCTCGGTCATGTACGCCAACAACGAGATCGGCACCGTGCAGCCGATCGCCGAGCTGGCCGCCATCTGCCGCGCGGCCGGCGTGCTCTTCCACACCGACGCCGTGCAAGCCCCCGGCTGTCTGCCCCTCGACGTCGAGGCCCTGGGCGTCGATATGCTGAGCCTCACCGCCCACAAATTCTACGGGCCCAAGGGCGTCGGGCTGCTCTACGCGCGCCGCGGCACGCCCCTGCTGCCCCAGATCAACGGCGGCGGGCAAGAGCGCCGGCGTCGCGCCGGCACCGAGAACGTCCCCGGCATCGTCGGCCTGGCGACGGCCCTGGTCCGCGCCGAGCGGGGCCGCGCCGATTATGCAGCCCACATGGCCGCCCTGCGCGACCGCCTGATCGACGGCCTGCTCGCGCGCGTCCCCCAGAGCTGGCTCAACGGCGACCGCACCCACCGGCTGCCCACCAACGCCAACCTGGGCTTCGCCTGCATCGAGGGCGAGAGCGTGCTGCTGCTGCTCGACCAGGCCGGCATCTGCGCCAGCAGCGGCTCGGCCTGCACCTCGGGCTCCCTCGAGCCCTCTCATGTGCTCATGGCCCTGGGCATGGCCCCCGACGACGCCAATGGCTCGGTGCGCTTCACCCTGGGCCACAGCGTCACCGCCGAGGATGTCGACTACGTGCTCGAGGTCCTCCCGCCCATGATCGAGCGGCTACGCGCCGTGGCCCCCTGCGCCGCCGCCCGCACGCCTGTTGCGGTCGGCTAGCGCGGGGCGCCCCGAGGAGTACGGCCCGTTGTATGTTCGCAGGGAGTCGGGACCAAGGACCAAGGACCAAGGCCTGACAGCGCGCTCCCTTGGTCTTTCGTCCTTGGTCGTTCGTCCCCGCCTCCACGCGAACTTCCGCTACGCAGTACGAGCTACCCCACCGCCTGGGCCAGGGCCGCGTCGAAGATGCCGAGCGCCCGCTCCAGCAGCGCATCCTCGATGGTGAGGGGCACGAGGACGCGGATGACATTGCCGTAGAGCCCCGCCTTGAGCAGGACGAGCCCGCCCTCGCGCGCCGCGACCAGCATGCGGTCGGCGATCTCGGGGGCCGGCTCGCGGCTGTCGGGGTCGCGCACCAGCTCGATCGCCAGCATCGCGCCCAGGCCGCGCACGTCGCCGATCTGCCGGTGGCGCCCCTGCAGGCCCCGCAGGTGGTCCATGAGCCGCCGCCCGAGGGTTTCGGCCCGGGCCAGCACGCCCTCCTCGGCGAAGATATCGAGCACCGCCAGGGCCGCCGCGCAGGCCAGGGGGTTGCCGGCGTAGGTTCCGCCGAGGCCGCCCGGCGCGGGGCCGTCCATCACCTCGGCGCGGCCGACCACGCCCGCCAGGGGCAGGCCGCCGGCCATACTCTTGGCCACGGTGATCAGGTCGGGCACCACGCCGCTGTGCTCGATCGCGAAGAGCTTGCCGGTGCGCCCGAAGCCGCTCTGGATCTCGTCGGCGATCAGCACGATCCCGTGGCGCGCCGTGATCTCGCGCAGCGCGGTGAGGAAGGCGTGGGGCGCGGGCACGAAGCCGCCCTCGCCCAGGACGGGCTCGATGATCACCGCGGCCACCCGATCGGGCGCGCACTGCTGCTCGAACAGCTCGTGCAGGCCCTCGATCGCCCGCTCGCCGTCCCAGCCCCGGTACTCGTAGGGGAAGGGCGCGTGGTAGATCTCGGGGGCGAAGGGGCCGAAGTTCTGGCGGTAGGGCTTGGTCTTGCCGGTCAGGGTCATGCCCAGCAGGGTGCGGCCGTGGAAGCTGTTGGTGAAGGCCACCACCCCGGGCCGCCCGGTGTAGGCCCGCGCGATCTTCACCGCGTTCTCGGTGGCCTCGGCGCCCGTGGTGACGAAGATCGCCTTCTTGGCGAAGTCGCCGGGGATGAGCGCGCCGAGCCGCTCGGCCAGCCTGATGTAAGGCTCGTACATGCCCACCTGGAAGCAGGTGTGCGTGACCCGCTCGAGCTGCTCCTTCACCGCCTGCAGCACCCGCGGGTGGTTATGGCCGACGTTGAGCACGCCGATGCCGCCCACGAAGTCGATATACTCCTTACCGTCCACGTCCCACATGCGGGCGCCCTCGGCCCGCTCGACCACGATCGGGTGGGCGTTGCCCACGCCGCGCGCCACATGCTCGGCGCGGGCCGCCAGCAGCCCCGCCGTGCGCGTGTCAGTCTCAAGCATCGCTCGCCCTCCGCTCTGGCGGCCGCCCACGCCTGGCGCAACACTACGCCCTTGCGCCCCTCGGCCGGCCCCATCGTCGCGCAATTATAGCCGACTCCGGCGCACCCAGGGGCCGCGGCCGCTACTCGTCGAGCAGCGAAGCCAGCTGGGTGCGCAGGTCGAGCAGGGACGAGGCCCAGGCCACCAGGGCCTCGCGCCTGGCCTGATCGGTGACGGTGGTCGCGCGGACCCGCATGCGCTCGAAGAGGGTCGCCGCGGGCGGCGGCTCGGCCGTCGGCTGCAGCAGGCGGGCCGCGTCGCCGATCAGGGCGTCGAGCTGAGCGATGGTGGGGGCCAGCCGCTCGACGAGCTCGGCGTGGGCCACGGCCTCGGCGATCGCCACCCGCTCGCGCAGCTGCCGCAGCTCGGCCTCGCGGGCCCGGTCGATCGCATGCAACTCGCGCAACACGTGGCTCAGGCGGGTGATCTGGTTCTCGAAGAGCACGCCCGTGTCGGGGCGACGGTGACCATTTGGCGTCACGTGCGGGCTGTCGACCTCGGGGGGCAGGCTGCCCGCGCCGAGCAGCCGACGGACGCGCTGGGTCAGAGGTGAGGTGTGGTCGGTCACGGCAAGGCCCTTCAGGGTTGGATGCCAGTGCGCCGCAACTCGCGGCCCGACCGTATTATAACGTATGCCTGTAGTATTTCTTTTCAATAGCAAAAAGGGGAGTTACAGCGGGGCCTGGCCCGCTGTAACTCCCCCTTCAGGCTTGAGCCCTAGTCGGCGCTGACCGGGGCCTTGCTGGGCTCGGCCAGCTGCTGGCCCTCGCGCTTGCTCTGCCAGATCGCCCAGACCAGGGCGGCGGCGCAAAGCGCCATCGAGAAGAGCACGACCGGGTTGCCGGGCTGGATGGTCACCACGATCGGCGCGATGATCAGGGCCACCAGGTTGATCACCTTGATCATCGGGTTGAGGGCCGGGCCGGCCGTGTCCTTCAGCGGGTCGCCGACGGTGTCGCCGACCACAGCGGCCTTGTGGGGCTCGCTGTGCTTGCCGCCGAAGTTGCCCTCCTCGATGTACTTCTTGGCGTTGTCCCAGGCCCCGCCGGCGTTCGACTGGAAGACCGCCATCAGCTGGCCCGAGAGGATGATCCCGGCCAGGAAGCCGCCGAGGGCCTCGACGCCGAGCAAGAAGCCCACCAGGATCGGCACCATCACCGCGATAATGCCCAGACTGACCAGCTCTTTCTGGGCGGCCGTGGTCGAGATCTGCACCGCGCGGGCGTAGTCGGGCTGGACCTTGCCCTCCATCAGGCCGGGGATGCGGAACTGGCGGCGCACCTCGTTGACGATCTGGGCCGCCGCCCGCGACACGGCGCGGATGGTCAGGGCCGAGAAGAGGAAGGGCACCACGCCGCCGATCAGCAGGCCGATGAAGACCGTGGGCGAGGCCACGTTGATCCCGGTCAGCAGCGGCAGGCCCTGCTGGGCCTGGACCTTGCCCACGTCGGTCAGGTACGAGCCGAAGAGGGCCACGGCCGCGATCACGGCCGAGCCGATCGCGATGCCCTTGGTGACGGCCTTGGTGGTGTTGCCCACAGCGTCGAGGTCGTCCATCACATTGCGGGCGTTCTTGTCGAGGCCGGCCATCTCGCCGATGCCGTTGGCATTGTCCGAGATCGGGCCGAAGCTGTCCATCGAGATGGTGTTGCCGGTGAGCAGCAGCATGCCGATGCCGGTCAGCGAGACGCCGTAGAGGATGGCTGTGAAGTTGACCACCGGGTCGGCCGAGTAGCCGCTGAAGATCAGCACCGAGCTGAGGATCGAGCCGGCGATCACCAGGGCCGCCCAGACGCTCGACTCCATGCCCAGGGCCAGGCCCGAGAGGATGTTGGTGGCCGCGCCGGTCTGCGAGGCCTTCGAGGTCTCTTTCACCGGGCTGAAGTGGGTGCTGGTGAAGTACTCGGTGAGCTTATCGAGCACGATCGCCAGAGCCACGCCCGAGAGCGCCGCCAGGAAGAAGCGCCAGTCGACCGCGCCCGTTGCCGGGTTGATCATGTAGAAGTAGTTGGCGATCGCGGCGATCACCACGGCCACGCCGGCCGCCAGGTAGAAGCCGCGGTTCATAGCGGCCATGGCGTTGCGGCGGCGCTCGTCGGTGCGCACGATGCTGTTGCCGATCACCGAGGCCACCACGCCGATCGCCCGCAGGATGAGCGGGAAGATGATGAAGCGCAGGTCGTACTGGCCGTCGCCGATCGTGCCCGACACGGCGTCGCCCAGCACCAGGCCGAGGATCAGGGCCGAGACCAGGGTCACCTCGAAGCTCTCGAAGACGTCGGCGGCCATGCCGGCGCAGTCGCCCACATTGTCGCCCACCAGGTCGGCGATCACCGCCGCGTTGCGCGGGTCGTCCTCGGGGATGCCCGCCTCGACCTTGCCCACCAGGTCGGCGCCCACGTCGGCGGCCTTGGTGTAGATGCCGCCGCCGACGCGCATGAAGAGCGCGATCAGCGAGCCGCCGAAGCCGAAGCCCAGCAGGGCGTCGGGCGCGGCGATGCCGAAGACGATGAAGATCAGCGTGCCGCCCAGCAGGCCCAGGCCCACCGTCAGCATGCCCGTCACCGAGCCGGCCTTGTAGGCCACCTGCAGCGCCGGGTTGTAGCCCTTGCGCGAGGCCGCGGCCACGCGCACGTTGGCCTCGACGGCCACGTTCATGCCGACGAAGCCGACCGTGTACGAGAAGATCGAGCCCATCAGGAAGGCGATGGCCCGCCCGATCGCCACCCACAGAATGGCGGCCTCTTCGCTGCCGAAGCGCTCGACGGCCTCGCGCGTGGGCGGGATCACCCAGACGCTCGCCGCCAGCACAAAGGTCAGCACCGCGATCAGGATGGCGATCGTGCGAAACTGCTGGCTCAGGTAGGCATTGGCGCCCGCCTTAATGAAGCCCCACACTTCCTGCATCTTCGCCGTGCCTTTGTCCTGGGCCAGGATCTGGCCTCGCAGGATGAAGGCGTAGACGATGCCCAGGATCGAGATCACCAGCACGGACCATACGGCGGCCTGCTCAAACCCACTCAGACCTTCCAGCATCGTACAACTCCTTCGTTGCGTCGGCCGACAAACAATTATAAAGCTGATGGCGCGGCGGCGGGGCCGTGTTTAGCGTGGTACGGCGCCGTCGAGAGGCAGGCTTGCAGATAGAACGTGATGAGATTATTCGTGCAAAGGAGCGGGCTGCGACGGGGGCTATTCTAACATACCAGGTACGTGATTGCAAAGCGACGCACAATCCCTTTGCAAAGCCTGGACGGCTCATGGAGCTGTTGGGCAAAGCCTGTGCAGCCTCTATCTTTCGTAGATCGCCGTAGCCCTCTTTCGCCAGTTTCGGGCCGGCGCGCCCCTCCGCATACTGGATATGGCCAGACGCACAAAGGCGGCGCGGCCATGTTCGCCGCGCCGCCCTGTGCCCATCCCCTCAAGCGTCTCACCGCAGCCCGCTGCACCTCGTCTGTGCAGCGGGCTGTTCTACACCCCTAGCGGATCACCAGCGGTACGTAAGCCGTGGTGCGCGGTGTGAAGCGCCCCTTGGCCGTGTAGTAGCTGGTGTTGCCCGCCGCGTCGGTCGCCCGTACGATGAAGCGGGCCTCGCCCGGCTTCAGGGGCACATTCGCCGTGAAGATGCCCGAGCCGGCCGGCGTCTCGATCAGGGTCACCGGCTCCCAGCTGACCCCGCCCTTCACGTAGATCGCGCTCACCTCGGCCAGGCCCTGGTTTGCGCCGTCTGCGTCGGCGTCAGGGCCCGTGTCGCTGGCCTTCACGACGAGCACGGCCTGGTTCTGGGCCAAGTTGATGCCCGCGCCCGGGGCCTGGACCCGCACCGATTGGATCAGCGGGGGCTGGTTGTCGCCGTCCAGCGCGTCGGCCGCCGGGTTGCGCACGCTCGGGTCGTCGTAGGTCACCCGGAAGACCATCTGGGTGTAGGGCCGCAACAGGCCCGTCACCCCGCCCGCGTCGCCGCGGAACTGGGCCGCGAACGAGGTCAACTGGTCGCGCTGCTGCTCGCCGTCGCCCACGCTGCTGAAGCCGAAGAACTTGTCGGGGTACCAGACCCCCGCCCCCGCCGCGAAGTTCGGCTCGTCGGTGGTGCTGACCAGGGGCGTCACGTCCAGGGTCTCGGTGGCCACCTGGGTGATCTGCGGGTTGAAGGCGCCCCGGTTGCTGTAGACGCCGTTCAGGAAGACTACGTCGAGCACCTTCAGCCGCTCGCTGCCGTCACTGTTGAGCGCGCCGATGTCGTAGGCGAAGGTCGGCAGGTTCGGCACGCCCACCTGGTTGTTGGTGAAGGTGCGCACCTGCTGCCTGAAGACGTCGGGGCCGCGCTGGTCGAACTCGTCCACCACCGTGAAGTCGGCCGGGTCCAGGTCGAAGATCTGGCTGCCCGTGCGCGCCACATCCTTGAAGTCGGTCACGTCCACATTGATCGTGAAGGTGATCGTACGGGTCAGCCGCCCCAGGTTGCTCGGCTGGGTCGGCGCCGGGGTCTCCAGCGGCACGTTGTTGCCGTCAGGGGTCGGGTCCTCGGCGGGCGGCGCCAGCGGGTTGAGCGTCTGCACCCGCACGAAGGGCAGCCCGTACAGGTTCATCACGTTGACCACCTTGTAGTCGTAGGCGGTCAGGCTGGCCGAGTTGCGCACGTAGCGCTGCTTGGCATTGACCAGGGCCTCGCCGATGCTCGCCCCGCCGATGCTGGGCAGCACCGCCCGCACCAGCTCCTGGGTATACAGCACCGCCAGCCGCTCGGAGTAGTCGATCCCGTCGGCGGTGCCGTAGCCGTAGCCGGTGTTGCCGACCCAGTTGCCGCCGTGGCTGTTCAGGGCCTGGGCGAAGTCGGCCTCGTAGACCGCCGGGTCGTAGGTCTGCGCCGGCTGGGCCACCCGCCCCGCCGGTCGGAAGATCGCCCCGTCGAAGACGTTGTAGCCGCTGTGGCAGCCCACCGAGTAGCCCAGGGTCCCGCCGAAGTAGAGCTGGGGGAATGAGCCGGTGTACTGCGGGCTGAGCATGCGCAGGGCCGGGAAGTTGGTGCTCTGGTCGGTGGTCGAGTGGACCGCCGGCAGCAGCTGCCAGTGGTCGAAGTGGGCGTTCACCGAGCTCAGGTCGATGTTAGCCGTGTCGCTGACGAAGCCCGTGTCCGGGAACTCGGTATCCAGCGCCCCGTCGAACCAGCTCTGCTCCAGGTCCGCCCGCCGCCAACTGTCGTTGTTCAGGGCGTTGAACTCGGCCGGCTGTAGCCCGCGGGCCAGCAGGATGCCCCCGATCGCCCCGGCCTGGTCCTTCAGGAAGTCGTAGCCGCTGATGAAGGCCCGCTTCGGCGGGTTCGCCCCCCCAAAGCTGGTCACGTCGATCTGGAAGGCCGCGGGCGCCGTGGTGTTATTGGCGTAGTAGTCGACGAAGCGCGCGATCTGGTCGGGGTTCTCGACGATGCGCCCGACGGCCAGCGAGGGCACGAAGAAGGGGAAGCCGTAGAAGCGGTAGGGCTTGCCCGCGCCGTAGACGTTGTCGGTCAGCAGCATCCTGTAGCGCAGGGCCGCGCCCAGGGCGCTGTCGCTCCTGATGATCCCGTTCGCGTCGATCGACTTCAGGTAGTCGGCGTACTCGGATTCGTTGGCGATCTCGGTCAGGTCGGGCAGTCGGTAGTGCGGGATGATCTCGTCGCCGCCCACCAGCACGACGTTGCGCAGATTGGGGAAGAAGATCGGCGGGATCGTGTCGCTCGCCCCGACGAACAGGTCGCCCCCGGTCGCACCCGGCCCCGAGACGCCGTCGGTGGTCACCGCCTCGATCACGTTGTCGATCACGCCGGCCACGTAGTTGGCGTAGAACGGATTATCCTTATTGGCGTCCCAGAGCTGGTAGACGTCGGTCATGGTGCTCGTATTGCCCGGCGCCCGCAGCTCGCCCAGGTTGATCACCGCGCCCTTTTCGATCGGCGCCCCGCCAACGATCTCACCATTAATATTCGACAGCCGGTCCAGGCCGCCCGCGATCGTCAGCAGGTTGGGGTCGCTCTCGGTGACGCCGTAGACGTCGGCCATGCGCGGCCCGTTGTAGAGGTAGAGCGTGGTGATCGCGTTCACGTCAGTCGTGGGCAGGTCCGAGAGCTGCAGCCGCACCGCCACCTCGGGCGGGGGCGGGGCCTGCAGCAGCCCGCTGTCGGCCAGCTCGATCTTGAGCCTGTAGGGCTTCGTGCTGAACTCGCCGTTGCTGGTGGTCACCACAATATAGTAGTCGCCCGGCAGCCAGAGCTGGCTGTCGATCAGCTCGCTCTCGGTGCCTGCGTTGGC
>CAZKTU010000058.1:0-6345 GCA_964555675.1 uncultured Oscillochloris sp. | reverse complement strand
ATCGAGTTGATGCTCCCCCCGACCTGGGTGATCCCCTCGAGGCCGGACTGATAGGTGTCGCTGATGATCGTGGTCTGGCTCGTATCGATCCCGCCGCCCAGCACCAGGTCATAGTCCCCGGCCAGCCCCTCCAGGGTAATCTTGACCTTCGAGGCGGGCTTGAAGAGGCTGAAGCGGTAGTAGTCGAGGTCGGCCGAGGTGCCGATCGTACCGCTGATCGTCTGGGTCCAGTTGTTACTCTCGAGATCGCCGACCAGCTCGGCCTTGCTGATCACATTATTGCTGTCGGCGCCGGCGGCCTCGAGCTCGGTATAGTCCGGCAGCGCCGTCTGGCTGAGAGCCGGCGGCTCGGGCTCGGCCTGGGCGGCCTGAGCATGAGGAGTCTGCGGCGTCGCCGCGAGGGGCGCAAGAAGCAGCGCGGTGAGCAGCGCAAGCAAAAGTGGAATACGGCGCATCGGAAATGCTCTCCTTTAAAGAGGCTAGCCTGGGGCCCCGAAGTGCCGGGCCGCGACAGCCATTCACCGAGCGGACAGCGCTGGCCGGGGACCGCGCATATGATCAACGTACGACGGCGACGGATATGCACGCGCGCGGACCTCGGGATGGCCGGAACGTGCGACGGCGGGCGCGGGCGATGGTCGGCGGCCCTAGCTAAGCGCTAGCACGAGGGCCAGATCACGCTGGGCGTCGAGCTCGGCGAAGATCATCTCGGCCTCGGCGCGGGCGACGGCGAAGGCGGGGGCATCGCCGCCGGCGCGGGCCAGGCGCGCCTGCTGGTAGCGCGTCTTGCCCAGCTCGTAGCGGTTATCGAGCTGGGCCAGGGCCGCGCGGCTGACCTCGAGCCGGTCTTTGGCCGCGGCCAAATCGCCCGCGGCCATGGCGATCTGCCCGCTCACCCGCTCGGCCAGGGCCTGCTCGGCGGCCATGCCGAGCTCGGTGGCCATGGCGTGCGAGCGCTCCACATACTCGCGAGCCAGCTCCAGGTCGTCGAGGGCCAGGGCCGCCTCGGCGGCGAGGCGCAGAACCTCGGGCAGGAAGTTGCGCGCCCGGATCTGCTCGAAGGCGGCGATCGCCTGGGCGAAGAGCGGTTGGGCCTCGGCGGGGCGCCCCTGGAGCAGCAGCACCTCGCCGCGGTTGTAGGTCGTCACGGCCACGCCCAGGGCCGAGCCGATGCGCGCGAAGCTCTCGGAGCTCTGGCGGTAGAGCTGGCCGGCCCGCTCGAGCTGATCGCGGCCCACCAGCACGACGGCCAGGTTGTTGGTCGTGCGGGCCACGGCCTGCACATCGCCGATACTCTCGCTGATCTGCAGCGAGCGCTCGTAGCTCTGGACGGTCTCGGGCCAGCGGCCCATCTGCAGATACAGCACGCCCAGGTCGTTCAGCACGTCGCAGAGCCCGACCGGCAGGTTCAGCTCTTCGTAGAGCCCCAGGGCCCGCTCGAGGCTGGCGATCGCCGGGGCCAGGCTGCCCTGCTGGCGGCTGGTATTGCCGATCAGCTTCAGGGCGTGGGCCTGCTCGGCCTGACCGCCCACCTCCTCGGCGAGGCCCAGGCCCTTGCGGGCCCACTCGAGGGCCCGCCCATACTCGCCCTGGCGAAAGTAGATCCCCGCGCCCAGCAGGTAGCAGCGGGCCGTCTCGCCCCCCAGCTCGGCCGTAGCCCTGGCCATGCCGGTCTGCAGCCAGCTGAAGGCCTCGTCATAGTGCGAGCGGCGCTCCTCGACCGTGGCGAGCAGCCGGTGTAGGCGCAGCCACGGCTCCGAGGGGGGCAGCACCAGCTTGAGGGCCTCGCGCAGGTGGGCCTCGGCGGCGTCGTACTCGCCGAGCAGCAGCCGCAGGTCGGCGCTGCGCTCGTGGAGCTGGGCCACCTGGTCGACGAGCCAGGCCGGGTCGGCGCTATCGGCCAGGCGCGGCGCGATCTCGAGGGCCGCCCCATACAGGGCCAGGGCGTCGCGGTTGGCGAAGCGCCGGGCCGCCTGGTCGCCCGCCCGCAAGTGATAAGCGAGGGCGGGCGTCCAATCCTCGGCCTGCAGGTAGTGCCAGGACAGCAGCGCCAGGGCGTCGTCGGGGTTATCGCGGCTCAGCTCCTCGATTCGGCGGGCCACCCGGCCGTGCAGCACCCGCCGCCGCGCATAGAGGATGCCCTCGTAGGCCACGTCGCGCAGCAGGGCGTGCCGGAAGAGATAGGCCAGCACCCGGTCGAGCTGCTCGGCCTGGATCAGCTCGAAGCTGACCAGGCGCCCCAGGCTCTCGTCGAGGGCCGCGTGGCCGGCGTAGACCCCCTCGACCACGGGCCGCTGGAAGCGCCGCCCGATCACCGAGGCCACCTGCACCAGCTCCTGGCGCGGCTCGTCGAGCCGGTCGAGACGAGCGATCAGCAGACCCTCGATACTCTTGGGCAGCTCGACCTCGTCGAGCTTGCGGTCGAGCTGCCAGATCCCCTCGCCGTCGCGGCGCAGCACCCCGCCGGCCACCAGGGCCCGCACCAGCTCTTCGATGAAGAAAGGGTTGCCCTGGGTGCGGTCGAGCAGCGGCAGGATGGCCGGGGGCGGGCTGCCGGCCAGCAGGGCCGCCAGCAGGGCCGCGCTGTCGCGGCTCGACAGCTCGCCCAGGACCAGCCGCTCGGTCAGGGGCAGATCGTCCCAGGGGGCCTCGATCGGCGGCTCGGGCCGATAGGTGAAGACCAGCAGGATGGGCAGGCTCTCGGCGCTGCCCGCGAGGCGGCCCAGCAGCTCGAGGGAGGGCAGGTCGGCCCAGTGGGCGTCCTCGACCAGCACGAGCAGCGGGTCGCGGCGTGCCGAGCCCTCGAACAGGGCCACGACCAGCTCTTGCAGGCGATCGTGGCGCTGCTGCGGGGTGAGCGAGGCGGTCAGGGGGCTCTCGTCGAGGGGCAGGCCCAGGGTGTCGCCCAGCAGGGGCGTGAAGCGCTCGAGCTCGGGGGCGAGCTGGCGCACGCGGGCGGCGAGGTGCTCGCCGAGGGCGGGGCCGGTGGCGCCGCGGGCGCTCAGGCTGAGCAGGCCCCGCAGCGGCCCGCGCACGGCGGCGTAGGGCGTGCGCTGCTCGTAGCTCTGGCACTCGCCGATCAGGATCTCGAAGGCGGGCACGCCCACCTGGCCGTGGGCGACGCTGGCGATCACCAGGCTCTGCAGCAGCTCCTCGGCCAGGCGCGTCTTGCCGGCGCCGGCCTCGCCCACCAGGGCCAGCACGCGGCCGCGACCCCCCAGGGCCGCGGCGCCCGCGGCGACCAGTGCGGCCAGCTCGCGATCGCGGCCGATCAGGGGCGCGCCAGTCACCTGGGCCGCCTCGTCGTGCTCGCGGCCCGCCAGGGCGGCCTGCCCGACTCCGACGGCGCGGGCGGGCACGACGGGGTCGGCGATCCCCTTGAGCTGCAGAGGCGGCCCATCCTCGAGCAAGATCTGGCCGGCCACGGCCGCCCGGGCGCTGGGCGAGAGCAAGGTCTCGCCGTCGGTCGCCGCCGCCATCAGGCGCGCCGCCAGGTTCACCGCCGGCCCCATCACCGTGTACTCGTAGCGGGTCGCGCCGCCCACCCGCCCGGCGAAGACCGTGCCGGTGTTGATGCCGATCTTCTGGTGCAAGACGAAGTCGGCCTGCGCACGCTGCCCTGCGGCCGGCTCCAGCAGCTCGGCGATCTCAGCATTGGCCTCGTCCAGGGCCGCGGCCAGGTCGAGGGCGCAGCGCGCGGCGCGGGTCGGGTCGTCCTCGTGGGCGGTCGGCGCGCCGAAGAGGGCCATGAGCTTATCGCCGTGGGTGTACATGTCCACTTTGTTGACGATCCCGTCGTAGTTGTGGACCACGGCCTGGGCGCGGCGGTAGTAGGCGTTGAAGACGGCGGCGGCCGTGGCCGGCCGGTCGTGGAGCCTGGCCAGGATCGCGCTGAAGTTATGCACGTTGGCGAAGAGCACGCTGACGGGGCGGAACTCGCCCAGGCCGGTCTCAGTGGCCTCGAGGAAACGGCGGGGGAGGCCGCGCACCAGGTAGGGGCGCAGGGCGGCCAGCTCGTCGGCGAGGCGCGCGAGGGTCGCCAGGTCGTCGGGGCCGAGGCGGGCCACGGGGTCGGGCGGGGGCGGGGGCAGCTCGGGGTGGGCCAGAGCCGTGAGCAGGTGGAAGCCGGGGCCGGCCCGCCGCAAGGTCACCCCGGGGATGAGCTCGGCGGTCTGGTCGCTCACCACCACCTGGCCGGGCTCGGCGATCTCCTGAGCCAGGGCCACCCGATTGACCTCGGGGCCGGTGACCACCAGCTCGACGTGGCTCACGTCGCCCACCTCGGCGGCGAAGACCCGGCCGCTGTGGACACCCACGCGCAGGCGCAGGGTGAAGGTGCCGGCCCGGGTGTGCAGGCCGACGAACTCGGCCATGCGGCGCTGCATCGCCAGGGCGGCGGCGGCGGCGGCCGGCCCGTGGACGGGGCCGAGGGCCTCGGCGTCGAAGAAGGCCGTGAGGGCGTCGCCGCCGAACTTGAGCAGCATGCCCTGGCGGGCGTGGATCTCGGCGATCAGGGCGTCGAAGAGCCGGCTGACCACGGCGCTGACCTCCTCGGCGCCCTGGCGGCCCAGGACGCTGAGGCGCTCGGAGAGAGCCGTGAAGCCCGAGAGGTCGGCGAAGAGGAGGCTGCCCTCCCAGAAGGCCCCACTCACGTGGCCGGGCCGCGGCGCAGCCAGCTGGGCCCGCACGATGCGGGCGGGCAGGAAGGCCGCGCAGGCGACGAGGCGGGCCCGCAGCTCGCTCGCCAGGCGCGCGCGCGCCCCGACCGGCAGGTCGCCGGTGCGCTCGAGGTACGCGGCCAGGTCTGGCGAGAGGTGGTCGCGCAGGGCGATCGGGTTAGAGGTCGGCGGCGTGATCGACATAGCTCTCGACCGGGCCGGCCCGGCGCCTGATGCTCTACTACAATGCTATGAACGTGGCGAGGGCCGAATTACGGGGCTGGCCGCTGCCCTTATTTTGCGCCAGGCGGCGCGAGTTAGCAATGGGCCGCAGGTCGCAGCCTGCTGCGCCCTGCTCAAGCTGCGTCACGCGAGGGCCGCGGGGAGGGCAAGCCCTCCCTGAACTGCCCCTTTTCCGTCCTCAAGCTGCGTCACGCGAGGGTCGCAGGGAGGGCCTGCCCTCCCTGAACTACCCCTTTTCCGTCCTACGGCGTGCCGCAAGCATGGCTTGCGAGCATTTACCTGCCCAGCCGCTCGCGCAGGCGCTCGAGGGGCCAGGTGTTGACCACCCGTTCGGCAGTAGCCCAGCCCCGCCGGGCCGTGAGCACGCCGAGGCGCTGCCAGGCCATGTCGTCGGGGTGATGGGCGTCGGTGTTGACCGTCAGCTCGACCCCCAACTCGAGGGCGCGGCGCACGTGGCCGGCGTCCATGTCCAGGCGGTCGGGGCCGCTGTTGACCTCGAGCAGGGTGCCGGTGGCGACCGCGGCCTGGAACACCGCCTCCATGTCGAGATCGGCCCCGGGGCGCCGGTTGAGGATGCGGCCGGTGGGGTGGGCGATGATGTCGACGTGGGGGTTGTTGATCGCCTTGAGCAGGCGGGCGGTGACCTGCTCGCGCGGCTGCCGCAGGCTCACATGCAGCGAGGCGATCACCAGGTCGAGCCCGGCCAGAGCCTCGTCGGGCAGGGCCAGCTCGCCGTCGGGGGTTATGTCGACCTCGACCCCGTGGAGCACGCGGAAGGGCGAGCCGCGCTCGGCGTAGGCCTGGTTGAGGGCGGCCACCTCGGCGGCCTGCTCGCGCAGGCGGGCCGGGTCGACCCCGCCGGTGACGCCCAGGTAGGCGCTGTGGTCGGTGATCGCAATATACTCGAGGCCGCGGGCCTCGGCGGCGGCGGCCATCTCGGCGATGCTCGCCCGCCCGTCGCTCCAGCGCGAGTGCATGTGCAGGTCGGCGCGCAGATCGGCCTGCTCGAGCAGGCGCGGCAGCGGCCCGGCGGCGGCGGCCTCGATCTCGCCGGCGTCCTCGCGCAGCTCGGGGGGGATCCAGGCCAGGCCGAGCTGAGCGTAGACCTCCTCCTCGCCGGCGCACTCGATCAGGGTGCCGTCGGCGCGGGCGAAGCCCTGCTCCGAGAAGGTCAGCCCGCGCTCCTGGGCCAGCCGGCGGAAGTGGATATTATGCTCTTTGCCGCCGGTGAAGTGCTGGAGCGCGCTGCCCCAGCGGCGCGGCGCGACCACCAGCAGGTCGGCCCGCTGCCCGTTGTGCAGGGTCAGGCTGGCCTTGACCTCGCCGTGGGCGATCACCGCCGAGGCCATGGGCAGGCCGACGAAGGCCGCGGTGATCGCGGCGGTGTCCTCGGCGGCGGCCAGCAGGTCGATATCGCCGATCGTCGCCCGGGCGCGGCGCAGGC
>CAZKTU010000057.1:22311-30972 GCA_964555675.1 uncultured Oscillochloris sp. | reverse complement strand
CTGTTCCTTCCTGGTAAAGGGGCCGGGGCCTGTATCGCTCAACCTAAATGCTTCCAACCTGAAGCTGCGTCACGGGAGGGTCGCAGGGAGGGCAAGCCCTCCCTGAAAAACTCCTCTTTCGTCCTACGGCGTGCCGCAAGCATGGCTTGCGAGCATTTAGCGGCGTTTGGCGAGCCAGGCCTCGACGGCGGCCCGCTCGGGCGCGTCGGGCGTCTGGCGCAGGTACTGCTCGAAGGCCCGGGCGGCGGCCGGCTCGTCGCCCAGCTTGCGCAGGGCCAGGGCCGCGCCGTAGAGGGCCGGGCCGCTGGCGGGGTCGGCCGCGAGGGCCGCCTCGAAGTTGGCCAGGGCGCGCCGATAGTGGCCCAGGCCGTAGCGCAGGCGTCCGGCGTCGAGGTAGATCGGCCCGGGTGCGGGACTGGCGGGCAGCACTACCCTGTAGATCGCCAGGGCCTCTTCGCTGCGACCCTGCTCCTTGAGCACGGCCACCTGGCGCAGGGCCAACTCGAGGTTGCCCGGCTCGAGGGCCCGCGCCCGCTCGAGGTCGGCCTCGGCGCCGGCGAGGTCGCCAAGCTGCCGCAGCAGCTCGGCGCGCTGCCTGAAGGCCGCCGCGTCCTCGGGCCGGGCCGCCAGGGCGGCGTCCAGATCCTCGAGGGCCGCCGCGCTCAGCTGCTGGCCGGCGTAGACGCGCGCCCGCAGCACGCGGGCCTCGGCCTGCTCAGGCTCGCGGGCCAGGAGGCTGTCGAGATCGCCCAGGGCGGTCTGGCCGTCGCCGGCGAGCATGGCCACCCGCGCCCGCTCGAGCAGGGCCGCGCGCTCCTCGGGCGCGAGGGCGACCGCCGCGTCGGCGTCCTGCCTGGCCAGGGCCAACTCGCCGGCCTGCCGGTAGTGGCGGCTGCGCGCGATCAGCGGCTCGGCGCTATCCGGCCGGGCCTCGACCGCGCGGGTATGGTCGGCCAGGGCCGCCGCGGCGTCGCCCAGGGCGGCGTGCGTGCGCGCGCGCGCGGTGAGGCTGCCGGCGTCGTCCGGGCGCAGCGCGATCGCCCGGTCGAGGTCGGCCAGGGCCAGCTCGGGCTGCCCCTGCTCGGCGTAGAGCCGGCCGCGGGCCGCGTAGATGCGCGGGGTGTCAGGGGCGAGGGCCGCGGCGCGCTCGAAGCTCGCCAGGGCCTGGGCGACATCGCCCAGCTCGGCCGCCAGCACGCCCAGCTCGATCGGGCCATCCTCCCACTCGGGGGCCAGGGCCTCGGCGCGGGCGAAGTCGGCCCAGGCGCTCTCGACGTCGCCGAGGGCCTTGTAGGCGCGGCCGCGGGCGACGTGCAGCCGCGGATCGTCGGGCTGCGCCTCGAGCAGGGCGTTATAGTCGTCGATCGCCACGTCCGGCGCGCCGCGCAACGCGTGCAGCTCGGCGCGGCGCAGCAGCCCCTCGCCCGCCGGGTCGAGCGCGACGGCGCGGTCGAGGTCGGCCAGGGCCGCCTCGAACTGCCCCGCCTCTCGGAAGAGGGCGGCGCGTTGCAGGTAGCCAAGGGCCGCCTCGGGCTCCAGCTCGATCAGCCTGGCGAGTTCGACGAGGGCCTCGTCGCGACGCCCGAGGGCGGCGAGAGCATCGGCGCGGGCCAGCAGCACCGCGGGCGCCCGGGGCGCGAGCCGCGCCGCCGCGTCGAGATCGGCCAGAGCCGCATCGCTCTGCCCCGCCCGGCTGCGGACGGCGGCGCGCAACAGGTAGGCGCCGGGGTCGTCGGGGCTCAACTGGACGCCCGCGCTCGCACTGGCCTCGGCCTCGGCGACGGCGCCTTTGGCGGCGTAGAGCCGGGCCAGCCGCAGGTGGGCCAGAGCGAGGGACGGGTCGCGCTCGACGGCCAGGGTGTAGTCGGCCATGGCCCGGCTCTGGTCGCCCTGGCGCTCGTAGAAGGCCGCCCGCTCGGCCAGGGCCGCGCCCGTGCCGTGGGCCTCGACCGCGCGACCCAGGTCCTCGAGGGCGCCGATCTGGTCGCCCGCCCCCTCGCGCAGGCGGGCCCGGGCCAGCAGGGCCGCCGCGCTATCGGGGTCGTAGCCGAGGGCCGCGTCGAGGTCGGCCAGGGCCTCGGGCGTGCGGCCGAGACGCCCCAGGCTCAGGCCGCGGGCCAGGTAGCCGGCGTCGTCGGCGGGGCGCAAGGCGATGTAGCGGCCAAAGGCCGCGACGGCGCCCTCGTCGTCGCCCTGGGCCTGGCGGGCCTGGCCCAGCCGCAGCAGGGCGTGGAGGCCCCCGCCGTTGAAGGCCAGAGCCTGGCCGTAGAGCCGCGCGGCCGGGCCGTACTGGCCCGCGGCGTACTGCCGGTCGGCCAGGCCGGTCAGCACGACATAGACTCGCCCCGCGCCGAACCAGGCCAGCAGCAGCGCGAGCAGCAGCGCCGCCGCGCCCAGTGCCAGGGCCGTCACGCCGCGCCCGCGCCGCGAGACCTGGTCGAGGTAGAGGAACTGGGTCACTTTGGGGTTGAGCTGTGGCTCGTTCATCAGGTTATCGCTCCATGTGCAGCTGCGGCAGATAGACGCGCTGCAACTCGTAGATGATCGCCGCGGCCGACGAGTTGCCGGCGGCATCGGTGGCCACGGCCAGCACCGCGGCGGCATCGGGCGCGACCGCCGCCGCGAACGCGCCGTCGGCGCCGGCCCGAGCCTGGCCCGCGTAGCCGGGCTCGCCGTCGAGGCCCAGGCTGAACAGCTCGACCACGGACCCCGGCGCGGCCGCGCCGCTCACCCGGCCCTCGGCGAGGGCCACGATCGCCGGCGGGCGGATGCCGCCATTGGCCCCCGCCGTCACCGCGATCGGGGCGGCGCCGCTGCCCGCGATCAGGTTCTCGCTCCACCTGTTGCGGGCCACGTCGGCGCCGCTGGCCCTGATGCCGCTGCCGGCGCTGCCGGCGATGCTGTTGCCCGCGACCCGGCTGTCGCTCGCGCCCGCGCGCAGATAGACCCCGTGGCCGCCGCTGCCGGCGATGCGATTGCCCGTCACCAGGGTGCGGGCGGCGCCGCTGATCACCACGCCGTGGGCCTGGCTGGCGGCGATGGTGTTGTCCTCGAGCGTATTGCCGTCGCTGCCCAGCTCGACCGCGATGCCCTGGCGGTTGCCCTCGAAGCGGTTGCCGCGAATGGTGTTGTCGTCCGAGCCGAGGATGCGCAGGCCGTAGCCCTCGTTGCCGTAGGCCTCGTTGGCCTCGAGCAGATTGTGCGAGGACGAGGCCTGGGGGTCGGCGCTGGTGGGCGAGCCCGCGTCGAGCATGAAGCCGTGGGCCAGGCGCGTCGCGTCGGGGTTGTTATTCTCGTACGAGCGATTGCGCCGGAAGACGAAGCCCGTGCAGCCGCGCGAGATGATGAAGCCGTGGTTGCCGTTGGCGAAGGCGACATTCTCCTCGACCACGAAGTCGGCCGAGTAGTCGTGGGGGTCGAAGCCGTAGCTGTGGTTATGGTCGAACTGGTTGCCCCTGAAGACCATGGCGCTGGCCTGGTAGGTGTAGACCCCGTAGTAGTTGTGGTGGAAGCGGCTGCCCTCGACCGTGCCCGTGACCCTGCGCCGAAGGGCGGGGCTCGCCGGGTCGTTGGTGTCGCGCCACGAGACGCCGTAGCTCTCGCCGTCGGCGAAGCCGAGGTAGCCCAGCTCGGCGCCCGCGATGTCGAGGCGCGCGGCGTACTTGGCCAGGATGTAGGCGCGCCCATCGCGCGGCTCGGCGTCTACGGCGCCGGCCGTCGGGTCCCACGAGACGACGCGCGTCCCGTCGATGCGGATCGCGCCGCTGTCGGTGCGCAGATAGACGAAGCGACTGTAGTCGTAGCCCTCGTTTGCGGCCGCGGCCGGGCGATCCTCGTCGGCCAGAAGCGAGGCGACGGCCGGGCCGGGCTCGCTGCGCAGGCGCAACTCGGCGACCTCGGGGGCGCGCAGGCTCAGGGTCACGTCGCGGCCGATCAGCAGATTGGCCCGCAGCAGCCACACGCCGGGGGCGGGCTGCTCGAGCAGCCCCGCGTCTGCGCCGAGGCCGGCCTGAATCTGGGCCAGGCTGACCTGGGCGCCGGCGCCCGTGACCATAATCGTGGGCTGGCCGCGGGCATCCTGGCCAAGGCTGACCGCCGCGGGGGCGGCCTGCAGCGCGGCGGGGGCGAGCAGCACGAGCAGGGCGACGAGGCAGGGGAGCAGGAGTATGTATGCGCGGCCTGGGCCGCGGGGCTGGCTGGCGACGGCCCGGGTGGGGCCGCCGCTCCGGCCCGAAGCAGTGTCAGGCATGGGTCTGGCCCTCCTGGGCGGCGATGCTCACCCGCTCGACCTTGCCGTCGATCACGGCGACGGGGCGAGTCAGCCACTTATGCTCGTTGATCGTGAACAGGGCGTAGCCCTTGACCAGGGACATCATGAAGGTCACGGCGATGAAGACGGGCAGGATGAGCCAGTCGCGCGGGCTGCGCCGCAGGTGCGGCCAGAGCTTGACCGCGCGGCTGAGCAGCCACCAGACCAGCAGAGCGCCCACCAGCCCCCACATCCCCAGACCCATGGCGACCAGCAGCACGATCGGCCCGAGCAGCAGGGTGAAGGGGGCCACCGTCTTGTCGATCAGGATCATGGCCAGGTAGGGGTGGCGCCAGACCCAGCCCTGGCCGAGGGCCCGCAGGTCGCTGCGGAAGCTGTTGCGGCTCCAGCGGATGCGCTGCTTCATAAAGCCGTGGAAGTCGGGCTTGAAGGTGGAGTAGACCCGCGCGTTGAGCTGGTTCCAGGTGGCGTAGCCCCGCTGCAGCACCAGGCAGGTGTAGCGCTTGTCGTCGCCGCTCATGCAGGGGCGCCCGTTGAAGGTCTCGTTGAGGAAGGCGTCGCGCATACTCTGGAGCAGCCGCGTGCGATAGGCGGCCGTGCGCCCCGAGAGGCAGCTCACCGCGCGGCCCCAGCGGGTGGTGGCCGGCACCTCGTCCGCGTAGCGGATATCGAGATAGATATCGGCCAGGCGCTCCCAGAGGGTCGGGCGCAGTCCGTCGGTGGGGTACATGTTCTGGCGCGTGCCGACGCCGCCGACGTTGGGGTCGGCGAAGGGCATGATCAGCTTGCGCAGCACGTCCGGCTCCCAGATCACATCGCTGTCGACCAGCACGACGATGTCGGTGCTGGCCGCGTCGACCCCCGCGGCCAGGGCGGGGCGCTTGCCGGGGATGTCGATGGGGATGACGCGCACCTCGGGGTACGAGCGGGCGATGGCCATGCAGGTGACGTCGGTGACGTCGATCACGGCGATGATCTGCTCGGGCCTGTTGGCGAGCCAGGACTCGAGGGCGCGCCGGAAGAGGACCGGGTCCTCGTTATAGACGGGCGTGACGATAGTGGCCGTGGCGGTGTAGTCGTTCACCACGGGTCGGTAGAACTGCGCCGGGAGGCGCTTGGCCAGCCACATGAGCCAGCGCCAGACCCCGATCGCGCCGATAGGGATCAGGGCGAGGGGGCCCGCGAGGGCCTCGCCCAGCATCTGCCAGAGAGCTATCACAGATCACCTCTGAGCGAGGCGCCCCGGCCATCCCGCCGCCGGGGCGCCTCAGGAGTGAGCACTTGCTACGCCGCGGCCCGCCGGGAGCGATCGTCGCCGACGGCGACCGCGTGAAGATCGTCGGCGCCCTCGAGCACGCCCTCGATCTCGGCCGGCGAGGCGGCCGCGGGGACCTGCGCGACGAGGCGCTCGTTGACCTCGATCGTCGCCTCGAGCATCAGGTGATCCCAGCCGCGCTCGCGCACAAAGGCCATGAAGGCGGTGGTGTCCTTGGGCAGACAGGCGCCCCCGAAGGGCACGCCGCCGCGCGTCCCGTAGAGCGGGTTCCACATGCTCTCGGCGCTGCGGGCCACGGCCGAGCCCACGACGTTGCTGTCGATGCCGAGCTGCTGGCAGATCGCGTGGACCTCGTTGAAGTAGCTGATCTTGAGGGCGTTGTAGATATTGTTGACGTACTTGATCGTCTCGGCCTCGGTGGGCGTGCAGCGCACCGTCAGCGAGCCGAAGGAGCGGTACAGCTCGTCGAGCTGCTCGGCGGTCTCGCGGTCGGACGCGCCGAGCACGGTGAGCCAGGGCCGCAGGAAGTCTTGCTCGCTGCTGACCTGCCGCAGGAACTCGGGGTTCATGGCGACGCCGAAGTCGACGCCGGCCCGCTTGCCCGAGGCCCGCTCGAGGATGGGGGTGATCCGCTCTTCGGTCGTGGTGGGGGGGACAGTGCTGCGCACGACCACGATCACGCGGCGGCTGGTCCGGGCCAGCCCGAGGCCCACGTCGTGGGCGGCCGCCTCGATATGGCTGAGCACGATCCGGTCGTTGCGGCTGGGCGTCGAGACGGCCAGCATCACCACGTCGACCGTCTCCCAGGCCACCTCGTCGGCGCGCATGGCCCGCAGGCCCTTTGCGCGCAGGGCCACGATCGTCTGCGGGCTGATGTCCACGTAGGTAATCGCGTGCCCCTTGCGGGCGAAGCCCTTGCCCGTCGCCTGGCCGACCACTCCCGAGCCGACAATGAGAATATGTGCCATCGCTGGTTCTACCTTCCCTGAAATCGTCCCGCTCAGACGATTGCAGCATACCCCGGCGCGGGGCGGTAGTTGATGATGGCGGGCTATCCTTCTGTTATCGACAAGCTATCGCGGCTAACCGGGCGCCTACTCGCCCAGGCTGCGGGCCCTGGGCGGCGAGGCCGCCTCGTCGCGGGCGACGAAGACGCTGTCGGCGTCGAGCCGGAAGCCGATGCGCGGGATGGTCACGATGGCGGGCGGCTCTTTGCCGGCCTGCTCGGCTGTGGCACGCAGATTGCGTCGCAGCTTCGAGACGCAGTTATTGAGGGCGTCCTCGCAGGTCGCGTGGTCGTAGGGCTGGCCCCAGGCCGCCAGGAAGCAGGCCTCGCGCGTGCAGACCGTGCCGCGGTTCGAGGCCAGGTAGACGAGGAGCCGGAACTCGAGCGGGCTCAGCGGGGCCGGGGCGCCATAGACGAGGGCGCTGAAGAGCTGCTCGTCGAGGACCAGCATCGGGGCCATGGTGAGGCGGACCAGGGCGGTCTCGTCGGGGTCCGAGAAGCTGAGGGCGGCCTCGGGCGAGCCCAGCCAGATCTGGTCGCCGGTGTGCAGCTCGTAGCCGTGGTCGATGCGCTGGCCGTTCAGAAAGGTCCCGTTGGCGCTGCCCGCGTCGAACAGCACATAGCGCTCGTGCTCGAGCTCGATCCGCGCGTGCAGGCGCGACACGATCGGCAGCGGCACCTTCACCGCACATGTGTCCGAGCGCCCCAGAGTTGTCACGTCCTGGTCGAGCCTGATGCGCTCCTCGACGCCGTCGGGCCCCTGCAAGACCACCGTGCCGGGCTGTGTACGGGCCATGGCCACCACTCCTCTCGATAGCGCCACGATACGTTTTCGTGGCGGGAAGGTTATGGCTTCCCTAAGCACGCTATGGAACCCTTGCGCAACACCTATCTCGGGCAATATCTGCTGCAGGAGGTCGTCGGCCGCGGTGGCGGGGCGGTGGTCTACAAGGCCGCCCAACCGAGCCTCAACCGGGCCGTGGCGGTCAAAGTGCTGCTGCCGAGCCTCGACCCGCACTACATCTCGCGCTTCGAGCGCGAGGTCCAGGCGATCGCCCAGCTCCAGCACCGCAACATCCTCCCGATCTACGACTTCGGCCAGCAGGGCAGCCAGCGCTACTTCGTGATGCAATACATCGAGGGCGGGTCCTCGCTGGCCGACGTGCTGGCCCGCGGGCCGATGGAGCCGACACCGGCCCTGCGGCTGCTCTGCCGGCTGCTCGACGCGCTCGATTATGCCCATAAGCAAGGCGTAATCCATCGTGACATCAAGCCCTCGAACATCCTGCTGCCCTCCCCCGACTGGCCCCTGCTGGCCGACTTCGGCATCGCCAAGCTGATGCACGCCGTGCAGCTGACGCCGCCCGGCACGGTGATCGGGACGGTCGCCTACATGGCGCCCGAGGCCGGCCTGCAGCGCCCCCTCGACCGGCGGGCCGACCTCTACTCGACCGGCGTGGTGCTCTACGAGATGCTCACCGGGCGCGTGCCCTTCGACGCGCCGACGCCGATCGCGCTGCTCGGGCGCCACATGACCGAGCCGCCCCCGCCGCCGCGCAGCCTCAACCCCGCGGTGCCGCCGGCCGCCGAGGCGGTGGCGCTGCGGGCCCTGGCTAAGGACCCGGCCGACCGTTACCAGAGCGCCGCCGAGATGCAGGCCGCGATCAGCTCGGCGATCAAGCAGATCGAGCGCAGCGGCGCCCAGGCCTGGCTCCTCGGCCAGCTGGGGGCGGGCGGCGCCGCGGTCCACGCCGGGCGCTCGAGCTACACGACCCGCAAGCTCGCGCCCGAGCAGGCCCGCCCGCGCCCCCGCCCGCCGCGCGCGCCCACGCCACGGCCCGCCCCACCGCCGCGCGCGCTGCAGCTCGCGGCCGGGCTGCTGCTGCTGCTGGCTATCGGCGGCCTGGCCTGGGCCCTCGGCCGCGACTCGCTCGCCCAGGGGCCCGCGCAGCCGGCGCCCACCCGCGTGGCAGAGGCCCCACCGGCGAGCACAGAGCCCCCACCGGCGACCGCCGAGCCCCCGCCGGCGACTACAGAGCCCCCACCTGCGACCACCGTGGCCGCGACGGACGAGGGTGCGTCAGCGCCCGCCGGAGCGACGGCGCCCGC
>CAZKTU010000057.1:15087-22211 GCA_964555675.1 uncultured Oscillochloris sp. | reverse complement strand
CCGTGGCCGCGACGGACGAGGGTGCGTCAGCGCCCGCCGGAGCGACGGCGCCCGCGCCGGCCGGGCCGACCACCCTGCTGCTGGAGGACACAGACTGGTCGGGCGGGTACGCCAGCTCGGGGGGCAGCAACAGCTACGGCGGGCGCACGGCCACCTGGATCTATGGCACGGCGAGCGACTACAGCCGCATGCGGGCGAGCTTCGCCGTAGCGGGCCAGCCCGCGGGCGAGGCCCTGCTGCGCATCGAGGGTATGGACTCGGAGGGGCCGGCGCGCACGCCGATCAGCATCAGCGTGAACGGCGCCGAGATCTACCGCGGGCCCAACCCGCTGCCCGACGACGACTTCGCCTACGAAACGGGCACCTGGGCGAGCGAGACATGGAGCTTCGACGCCGGGCTGCTGCGGCCCGGCGTCAACGAGATCGCCGTCAGCAACCTCGACGAGGGCGCCTTCGGCGGCCCGCCGTTCTTCATGCTCGACTACGCCGAGCTCAGCTACGGCGCGCCCTAATTGCGTAATTCTACGGAGGCGGCGAGGCTCCACGGAAGCGTATAATCTGTCCATGCTCCCCACAGCCCGCTTTGTCCGCCCGGCATGAGTCGCGCCTGCCGGCCGGCGGGATGATACGCCATGGGCACCCTTGAGATCACGGTGCGCCTGCAGAGCGCGGGCGTCTGGCCCGTCGTCGCCGAGTACAGCTCCGACGACGACCCCCTGACCCTGCGCGCAGAGGGCGCCCTGGCCCTCGACCCGGCCGCCCTGGCCGCGGTCGCCCTCGAGCCGCGGGCCTACGGCAGCATGCTCGGCCAGGCCCTCTTCCGCGACGATATTGCCCACCTCTTCGAGAGCAGCCTGGCCAGGGTCGGCAATGGCAGCCTGCGCCTGCTGCTCTTCATCGAAGACCCGGGCCTGCGCGCGGTGCGCTGGGAGCGTCTGTGCGCCCTGATCGAGAAGGACTGGCAGCCCCTGGCGACCTACCAGCGCGTGCCCTTCTCGCGCTACCTGCCCAGCCAGGCCGACCGCCGCTTCCCGCCGATCAGCCGCCACGACATGCGGGCCCTGATCGTCGCCGCCAGCCCGGCCCGCAGCCCCGAGTGGGGCCTGCCGGTCTTCGACGAGGCGGCGGCTGTGGCCGGGGTGATCGCCGCCCTCGACGCGGCAGGCGTGTCGCACAGCCTGCTCTGCAGCGGGCCGGGCGGCGCGGGGCCGCCCACCCTCGACGCGATCTGCGAGCAGATCAGCCGCGAGCGGATCACCATGCTGCATATCGTCGCCCACGGCCGCTCGCTCGAGGACGGCTCGGTGATCTACTTCAGCCGCGCCGACAACCCCGCCCAGATCGACGCCGTGACCACGACGCGCCTGATCGACCGCCTGAACGACCTCAGAACACCCTTCGGCCTGCCCCACCTGGCCTTTCTCTGCGCCTGCGAGAGCGCCCAGGAGGAGCATAATGGCTCGCTCGGCGGCCTGGCCCAGCAGCTCGTGCTGCGTTTGGGCACCCCGGCCGTCGTGGCCATGGCCGACCGTGTGAGCGTCGCGACGGCCACAGCTCTGGCGAGCGCCTTCTACGGGCAGCTGCTCGAGCCCGACGGCGAGGCCGAGGGCGCGGTCGACCTGGCCCTGGTGAAGGCCACCGCCGGGCTGGCCGAGCGCGAGGATGTGACCGTCCCCGTGCTCTTCAATCGGCTGGGCGCGCGCCCGCTCTTCACCAGGGCGGCCCAGCGTGCGCCCGACCCCGAGCAGGTGGCGAGCGGGCTGGAAGAGCTCGCCGGGCTGGTGGCCCGCCGGGCCCCCGTGCTCGAGCCCGAGCTGGAAGTGGCCGCCGCAGTCGTGCAGACCCACCTGGGGGCAGATGTGGCGACCCTCGGCCCCGAGGCCCAGAGCGAGCTGCTCGAGGCCCGCTCGAGCGTCGAGACGATCTGCGCCGAGGCCGTCGAGCTGACCTTCGCCGCCCTGGCCACGGGCACGCCGCCGCCGCCCTACGAGGGCGACACCTGCCCCTTCCCGGGGCTGACGGCCTTCAGCGAGGAGCAGCACCGCTTCTTCTTCGGCCGCGAAGCCCTGATGGGCGCCCTGCTCGAACAGCTCGAGCGCAAGCGCTTCCTGGCCATCTCGGGCCCCAGCGGCAGCGGCAAATCGTCGCTCGTCCTGGCCGGCATTCTCCCGTCGCTCAGGGCGAAGCGCCCAGGCCTGGGGCTGGTCTACCTCACCCCCGGCGAGTTTCCCCTGGCCAACCTCGAGCGGGCCATCTACGAGGCTCAGCAGCACGGCGAGCGCGAACGGACCGTGTCCGAGCCCCAGTCAGCCGAGCGCGAGCTGGTCGTGGTGATCGACCAGCTCGAGGAGCTGTTCCTCTTCGGCGCCGGCGAGCTGGCCGAGCGCGAGGAGCGCCTGCCCTTTATCAAACGGCTGCGCAGCCTGGCCGAGCAGCACCTGGTGATGCTCACCGTGCGCACCGACTTCCTCGACGAGTGCGGGCGCTACGCCGGGCTCAACGGCCTGCTCACCGGCAATACTGTGCAGGTCCAGCCCCTGAGTGCCGAAGAGTTGCGCGCGGCGGCCGAGCGCCAGGCCGCCGCGGTAGGCCTGCGCTTCGAGGCCGGCCTCACCGCGATCATCCTCAACGAAGTGCGCGACGAGCGCGGCGCCATGCCCCTGGCCCAGCACGCCCTGCGCGAGCTGTGGCAGCGCCGGCGCGGGCGCTGGCTGCGCACCAGCGAGTATGTCGCCCTGGGCGGGATCAAAGAGGCGATCGCCCGCACCGCCGACCAGATCTTCGCCCGCCATAACGAGGAGGGCCAGCAGCGCCTGCGCGAGATCTTCCTGCGCCTGACCCGGGTCGATCGCGATCCCGACCCCGCCGGCGAGACCTCGGATACGCGCCAGCGGGTCAGCCTCGAGGAGCTGGTGCCGGACGGCGAGCCCAGCAAGCGCATCGAGGAGCTGCTGCGCCAGCTCGGCGAGGCCCGCCTGGTGATGCACGACCGCGGCCAGGTCGAGGTGGCCCACGAGGCGCTGATCCGCTCGTGGCGCCGCCTGCGCGAGTGGCTCGACGACGACCGCCAGCTGCTCGTGCAGCTCGACGATCTGCGCCAGGCGGCGAGCGCCTGGAAGCGCGGCGGCCAGGCCGACTACTTTCTCTGGGCCGGGCAGCGCCTGGCTCAGGCCGAGCTGCTGGCCCACCTGCCCCGCTTCAAGCTCAATACGCCCGAGAAGGCCTTTCTCGACGCCAGCGTCGAGGCCCGCCACCGCGAGCAGGAGGAGCAGGCCGCCCAGCTGCAGCGCGAGCGCGAGCTGCGGGCCGCCGCCGAGGCCAGCCGCCAGCAGGCCGAGCACGAGGCCCAGCGGGCCCGCGAGGCCGCCGCGGCCGCCGACCACGCCCGGGCCCTGGCGACAGAGGCCCAGCGCCTGGCCGAAGAGAACGCCCGCAAGGCCGGGCTGGCCCGCGACGAGTCCCTTGTCGAGCGGACCCGCGCCGAGGCCGCACGTCTGCACGCCCTCGAGCAGGCCCAGGAGGCCGAGCGCCAGCGCGATATTGCGCGCAGCGAGGAGGAGCGGGCCCGCGCCGCCGAGGCGGTGGTGCGGGGCCAGACCAGGCAGCTGCGGCGCGGCTTCTGGCTCATGGCTGGCCTCGCCGGGCTGGCCTGCTTGCTCGCCGGCGGGATCTTCTGGCAGGTGGGCCAGACGCGCCAGCAAGCCGCCGAGAGCGAGCGCAGGGCCCTGATCGCCGACGCGGTGGCCGCACTCGGGCGCGGCGAGCCCGACGAGGCCCTCAGCCTGGCTGCCAGGGCGCCCGACGACCCGCGCTTCACCAGAGTGCTCAACGCCGCGGCCAGCAGCAGCGCCCGCCGCATCCACGCCGCGTTCGAGGACACGGTCAATAGCGTCGCCTTCAGCCCCGACGGCGCTACCTACCTGGCCGCGGCCGCAGACGGCTGGCTGCGGATCTGGGATCGGGCCGGCGGCGCAGCGATCCACCAGTATCGCGCTATGGACGGCGATGAGCCCACCCCGCTGACCGCGCTCGCCTTCGGCGTCGACGGGCCCGTGGTCGGCACCGCCGACGGCCGCCTGATCGCCGTGAACGCCACAGCCGGCGAGCCCTTCGACGGGGCCGCCGCCGATCAGATCTGGGCCCTGGCCGCCAGCCCCGACGGCGCGCTGCTGCTCAGCGGCGACAATAGCGGCGGCATTACCCTGTGGGACGTGCAACAGCGGGCCTGGTCGCGAAGCGTGGCCGAGCTACCAGAGAGCTCCGCGGTCGGGGTCGGCTTTCTCGATGACGGGCGTAGCGCATATGCAGTCGGCAGCGACGGTGTGGTGACCCTGTTCGATACGAGCAGCTGGGAGCAGAGCGGCTCGTTCGAGCTGCGCCTGCCCGACGGCCCCGATTTCGACGGCGATCTGCAGCCCGACGCCTGCCTGGTCTGGTCGACGGCGCAGCTGCCCACCCCCGACGGCGAGCAACTGCTGGTGGGCTGCAACAATGGCGTGATCCAGGCCTGGTCGCCCGAGGGCACATTCACCAAGGCGTTTTTCGCCCACGACGCCGCGGTACTCAGCCTCGCGCCGCTGCTGCACCAGGACGGCTCGCTCGGCTTTGTCTCAAGCTCGTACGACCAGACGGTGCGCATCTGGGACTATGAGTACGCGATCAGCACCAGGCAGTTACTGGGCCACGACGCCGAGGTGTACAGCCTGGCCGTCAGCCCCACCGGCGAGCAGCTGGTGAGCGGCTCGTTCGACCGGACGGCCCGGCTCTGGGACATCCAGGACGGCCTGCTGGTGCGCAGCTACGCCCGCTCGGCCGCGACGCCAATCGGCAGCGTCGTCGCGCTGGCCGCCCCGAACGACGGCAGCCTGGTGATCGCCGATCAGCCCGGCGCCCTGGCAAGCTGGGACCTGGCCAGCGGGGCGCTCGCCCAGTCACGCGAGCTGCCCGGCGAGCCGATCGCGCTCAGCGCCGACGGCAGGCGCGCCCTGGTGCGCCTGCCCGACAATCAGGTGGCCTTCTGGGACGTGGCCGGCCACCGCGAGCTGGCGCAGTTCGCCGCCGAGCTGCCCGACACCGTCCATGCCGCCCTCAGCGCCGACGGCGCCATGGCCCTGATCGCCCTCCAGGGCGGCGATAGCGAGCTGCGCGCCGCCGACGGCTCGCTGCTGCACACCTTCCCCGGCACCGACGGGGTCGCGAGCGCCTTCGCCTTCAGCCCCGACGGCGCCCGGGCCCTGATCGCCTATCTGAGCAGAGAGATCGCGCTCGTGAGCCTGCCCGACGGCGCAGCGATCGGCGAACGGCTGACCGGCCACACAGACGAGGTCACCAGCCTCGCCTTCAGCCCCGATGGACAGAAGGCGATCTCGGGCTCGTGGGACAAGACTGCCATGATCTGGCAGTTCGAGCGGCCGGGCCCTATGCTGGTCTTGCGCAGCCATATCCGCACCGTGTCGGCCGTCGCCTTCAGCCCCGATGGGCGGCTGGCCCTGACTGGCAGCTATGACCGCACGGCCCGCCTCTGGAGCGTGACCAGCGGGCTCGAGCTCGCAACCTACGGCAGTCACCAGGATGTAGTCGGGGCCGTCGCCTTCAGCCCCGATGGGCAGCAGGCGCTCACGGCGAGCGCCGCGGGCGAGGTGCTGAGCTGGCGCGCGTTCACCGGCGAGGCCCTGCTGGCGTGGCTGCGCGCCAACCGGGCCATGCCGGCGAGCCCTTAGTGGGTCACGTGGCGTGACCCCCTGCCATTGGCTGAAAGGGAAGGTTTGGCACCGCCAGCGGCAAGGCCCCCCTAGAGATCGGTTAAGATAGAGAGGAGACGGCATGAAAGAGTTCCGCGCAAGCACCATGATCAAGGCCGCGCCCGAGACGATCTGGTCCATCCTCGTCGACGGACCGGCCTACCCCGAGTGGGAGCCTAACACGATTCGCATCGAAGGGCAGATCGCGGCGGGCGAGAAGCTGACCGCCTACTCGAAGCTCAGCCCCAACCAGGCCTTCCCGGTCACAATCTCCGAGTTCGTCCCGGCCAAGAAGATGGTCTGGACCGGCGGCATGCCCCTGGGCCTGTTCACCGGCAACCGCAGCTTCACCCTGGCCCCGCGGGGCGACGGCACCACCGAGTTCACCCTGAGCGAGGTCTTCACCGGGCCCCTGGTCGGCCTGATCGGTCGCTCGCTGCCCGACCTGAACGCCGCCTTCGTCCAGTTCGCCGCCAGCCTCAAGCAGCGCGCCGAGGCCCGCGGGGCCTGAGCGAGAGGAGTCCCGGTGTCCGACCCAGACCGGCTGCGCAAGGGCCTGAGCAGCGCCCTCGGCCAGCTCTACAGCCGCTTCCCCACCCTGGCCCGGATCTGGGGCGGCAGCTACGCGGCCCTGGCGGGCGAGCTCGTGCCCCTGGCGCCGATGCGCAAGCCACTTGCCCGCAGCCGGTTGGCCCTGGTCACCACGGGCGGCGTGCACCTGCGCAGCCAGCCCGGCTTCGACATGCTCGACTCGCGCGGGGATGCCAGCTACAGGGTCATCCCCCCGGCGACCCCCGCTGCGGAGCTTACGATCACCCACGACTACTACGACCACAGCGACGCCGACAGGGATCTGAACATCCTCTTCCCGCTGGCCCTGCTGCGCGAGCTGGCCGAGCGCGGCGTCATCGGCGGGCTCGGCTCGGGCTACGGCTTCATGGGCCACATCGAGCCGCCCCACGTCGAGACGCTGCTGCGCCGCAGCGGGCCCGAGGTGGCCCGCCTGATGCGCCAGGAGCAGATCGACGCGGTGCTGCTCACCCCCGCCTGAGGGCTCTGCAACCAGTCCGTCGGACTGATCGCCCGTATCATCGAGGCCGCCGGTATCCCCACCGTCTGTATCATCGGGCTGCGCGAGATCGCCGAGCAGGTGCGTCCGCCGCGCTCCGTGCACCTCAAATGGCCCTTCGGCCACCCCCTCGGCGAGCCGGGCAACCGCGCCCAGCAGCTCAGCCTGATCCACTACGCCCTCAAAGCCCTGTATACTGTCGAGGCATCAGGGAGCATCCTCGAGCCGGGCTGGCGCTGGCGGCGCACGCAGTACGCCGAGCCGAGCGACTGGTCGCTGCCGTAGGCTCGCCCGCGCAGGCACGCAAGTTGATG
>CAZKTU010000057.1:5836-14987 GCA_964555675.1 uncultured Oscillochloris sp. | reverse complement strand
GGGGGGCTGACGGTGGCCGTCGGCCTCGCCAACCTCGGCAAGCCGGTGGCGGTGATCGAGGCCCTGCACGTGGGCGGCGACTGCACCAACGTCGGCTGCGTGCCCTCGAAGACGCTCATCCACCAGGCCGAGGAGCGCGGCGCGCGCGACCCAGACGGCGCCCTGGCCGAGGTGCGCCGCAAGCGCGACGCCCTGCGCGAGAAGGAGACCCACGAGTTCGGCGAGGTGAAGAACCTCAGCCTGATCTTCGGCCGGGCGCGCATGGCGAGCAGCACCCAGGTGGTCGTGGCCCTGCCCGAGGGCGGCGAGCGCACCCTGACCACCGAGAATATCGTGATCGCCACGGGGGCTCGCCCGCGCAAGCTGGCGATCGCCGGCCTGCCGGAGGGCCGGGCCCTGACCAACGAGAGCGTCTTCGAGCTGCCCGCGGCCCCGCGCCACCTGGCGATCATCGGTGGCGGCGTGATCGGGGTCGAGCTGGCCTTTGCCTTCCGCAAGCTCGGCAGCCAGGTCAGCCTGATCGACCAGTCGCCCCGCGTGCTGACGCGCCACCTGCCCGAGGCCGCCCAGGCGATCGAGGCCTCCCTGCGCGCAAAGGGCGTGGCCCTCCACTTCGGCGCGAGCGTCCACTCGTACGAGGAGGTGAGCCAGAGCCTGCGGATCGAGCGGGCCGGCCAGGTCACCGCCCTCGAGGGCGTCGACTATGTGCTGGTCGCCGTCGGCCGCGAGCGCAACGTCGAGGGCCTGGGCCTCGAAACGGTGGGGGTTGCGTTCTCGCCCCGCAACGGCGTCGCCACCGACAGCTACGGGCGCACCAATCTGCCCGGCATCTACGCGATCGGCGACGTGACCGCCACCTCGGCCTTCACCCACTCGGCCAACGCCCAGGGGCGGCGCGTCGTCCAGCGCATCGCCTTCCCCTGGCTGCCCGCCCGCGCGCCCGAGCCGTACTACCCGAGCGCCACCTTCAGCGACCCCGAGGTGGCCACGGCCGGCATGAGCCAGAAGCAGCTGGCCGAGCGCTACCACCCCAAGGCCGTCAAGCGCATCAGGGTCGACCTAGTGACCCAGACCGACCGCGGCTACACCGACGACCTGCAGCGGGGCTTCATCATCGTCGATGCCCTGCGCCTGAGCGGCAAGATCCTCAGCGTGACCATCGTTGGGCCGCGGGCCTCGGAGATGATCTCGCTCTTCACCCTGGCCATCCAGGAGGGCATCTCGCTCTACAAGCTCTACCGGGTGGTCTACCCCTACCCGACCTTCTCGAGCGGCATCCAGAAGGTGGCCGACGCCTTCCTGCGCGAGACCCTGACCGGCCTGCGCGGCGAGCTGGGCGCCTACCTGCGCTACCGGCGCGCACGGCCCCGGGTCATGGCGCCCGGGCGGCCCGCGGGCCAGATCGCGGCCCCGCGCCAGTAGGCGGCGCTATTGGCCGACCAGCACCTCGCTGGGGAAGCCGCGTTGGACCACGACGTGGCGCTCGACGGTGAAGCCGGCTCTACCAAGCAACTCGGCGAGCTGCAGTGGGCGGCAGCCGCCCAGGCGCTGCGGGTCGAGGCGAAAGAGCAGCTTCCAGCCGGCCACGAAGAGGCGACTGCGCGGATCGACGCCCTCGGTCAGCGAGACGAGCGCCAGGCGGCCCCCGGGCCGCAGCACGCGGCGGAACTCGGCCAGGACCTGAGGCAGTTCGGAGAGGGGGATGAGATCGAGCAGATAGGCCGAAAAGAGCCGGTCGAAGCTGGCCGCACGCAGCGGCAGCCGCGCCGCGTCGCCCTCGCAGAGGGGCGTCTCGGCGCGCCGGCGCGTCAGCTCGAGCATGCCGCGCGACAGGTCGCAGCCGACGACCATGCCGGCGGGCCCGACGGCCTTGCGCAGGGCGGCCTGCTCGACACCGGCGCCCACGCCCACCTGCAGCACCCGCTGGCCGGGCGCGAGGTCGAGCAGGCGCAGGCCCAGATCTTTGGCCTCGCCCTCGAAGCGCCTGGCCCGCTCGAGGTCGTCGCCGAGCCGGTCGTAGACCCGCCTGGCCTCGTCGCGCGAAATCGTCCGCTCAAACATCCGCGGGGCTCCCATCGCTCGCAAAGAAAGCAGTATACCAGGGGCCCCGGGCCCGGGCAACGGCGTAAGCACTGTGTAAGGATTGCCCGCTACGCTCGGCACATCACCCCAAGACCCAGATTCGGACCGGCTGCTATACGGGAGGACCTGTGACAGACACACGTGAGCGCTACGACGTCGCGATCATCGGCTCGGGCATCAGCGGCTCGACCCTGGGCGCGATCCTCTCCCGCCACGGGCTCAGAGTGATCATCTTCGAGGCCGGGCAGCACCCCAAGTTCGCCGTCGGCGAGTCGATGATCCTCGAGACCTCCGAGACCATGCGGGCCATGGCCGAGCTGTTCGACGTGCCCGAGCTGGCCTTCTTCAGCTCGGAGAACTACATGGCCCACATCGGCACCTCGCACGGGCTCAAGCGCCACTTCAGCTACCTGCACCACAGCGAGGGCCGGCCCCAGGACCTGCGCCGCTCGCTGCAGGCGGTCATCCCGCAGCGCCCCCACGGCTACGAGCTGCACATCCACCGCCAGGACAGCGACTATCTGCTCACCTCGATCGCGGTGCGCTACGGCTCGACGGTGCTGCAGAGCACCCCGGTGAAGGATATCAGCCTGCAGCCCGACGGGGTCACGATCATGACGGCCCAGGGCCAAAACTATGAGGCCGACTTCGTGGTCGACGCGGGCGGCATGCGCTCGATCCTGGCCGAGAAGTTCGGCTGGCGCAGCCGCGACCTGCAGGCCCACACCCGCACGATCTTCACCCACATGGTCGACCTGCCCTGCTACAACCAGGTCGGGGCCTCGCACGAGAGCTACGGCATCCCCTTCCCAGTCTCGCAGGGCACCCTGCACCACATCTTCCACGGCGGCTGGCTCTGGGTCATCCCCTTCAACAACCACCCCCAGTCGACCAACCCCCTGGTCAGCGTCGGGCTGCAGCTCGACCCGCGCATCTACCCCATGCGCGCGGATCTTTCGCCCGAAGAAGAGTTCTTCAGCTTCATCGAGCGCTTCCCGAGCGTGGCGGCCCACTTCAGGGGCGCCCGTGCGGCGCGGGCCTGGACGCGCACCGAGCGCCTGCAGTACACCTCGACCCACGTGGTCGGCGAGCGCTTCTGCCTGCTCGGCCACGCCGCCGGCTTCATCGACCCGCTCTACTCGAAGGGCCTCTACACCACCCTGATGAGCACGGCCCTGCTGGCCCACCTGCTGCTCGACGCCCACCGCGACCAGGACTACGCGCCCGAGCGCTTCCGGCCCCTCGAGGAGCTGACCCTACGCTACGTGGCCGCCCACGACCGGGTGGTGGCCAACTCGTTCAAGTCCTGGTCGAACTACAAGCTCTGGTCGGTCTACAGCGTGCTCTGGCTGCTCGGGGCCTACACCGAGTATGTCAAGCTGCTGAGCACGCGCGGGCGGGCCCGCAGCCGCGACGAGTACTTCGCCGAGATCGGCACCCTGCGGCTGGTGGGCGGCGGCTTCGCCGAGTTCAAGCAGCTGGCCGACCGCATCGATACGCTGATCGAGGCGGTGGACCCATGCGACGAGGCGGCGGTCGATCGCACGGTCGCCGAGATCCGGGGGCTCTACGCCGCGACGCCCTGGATCCCCTGGGCCTTCCAGCAGGTGCTGGCGGGCCGCAACCACCTGCCGCGCAACAAGCTGCGCCTGAGCCTGCTGCGCCAGAACACCGGCTTCCTGGGCCAGGGCGCCTTCCGCCGCCACTTCTTCGGCGAGGCGACCATGCAGGAGGTGGCGCGCTTCTTCGTGAGCGAGAGCGTCAAGTACGCCGCCTCGACCCTCACCCTCAAGAAGCGCGTGGGCTTCGGCCGACGCCGCGCGACGCCCGCCCTGACGAGGGCGACCCATGCTTGAGCAGGAGCGCGTCACGACGATGCGGGCCAGGCCCGGCGGCCCCAAACGCAGTTTGCTCGTGCTGGGCGTCTGGGCGCTCCTGTTCGGGGCCGTGCAGCTCTACGCCTGGAGCGAGATGCTCACCTCGCGCGAACTGCTGGACAATCTGCTGACCGTCTGCAAGACGAGCCCCCTCGGCCCGCTGCTCTTCATCGGCGCGACGGCCCTGAGCCCGTTGCTGCTCGTCCCCGCCGCCCTGCTCGGCGGCATCGCCGGCCTCTGCTTCGGCCCGACCCTCGGCGTGCTCTACACGCTGATCGGCTGCAACCTCTCGGCCCTGCTAACCTATGGCCTCGGGCGCGCCTCGGGCCGCGCCGAGGGCCGCATCGCGCGGCTCTGCACGCGTTATGGCCTGCGCCTGCGCGAACGACCGCTGCTCAGTGTGGTGCTACTGCGGCTGAGCTTCTTGCCCTATGACCCGATCAACTACTTGATCGGCGTGTTGCGCGTGCAGCTCTGGCCATTCTTGCTTGGCAATACCCTCGGCAGCCTGCCGGGCGTCGTCGCGATTGTGCTGGCGGGTAGCGCCATCGCCGGCCTCGATGTGAATCTGCCGCATCTTAGCCCCGTGGCACTGCTTGGCACGCTCGGCGGCCTCCTGATTGTCCTGGCAGCAGCGGCGGTACTTCGACGCAGGGGCGACTCCGCTGGCGTCAACTGCGACGATCGCTCGTAATCGACGAGGAGCGGACGATGATCGACAAAGCCCTGCGCGAACCGAAAGAGTCCCTGCTCAGCCCGCTGGTGCGCGGCCCGCTGCGGCGGGTCCACCCCACCACGATCACCGTCGTCGCGGCCGTCGTCGGCCTGGCCGCGGCGGGCGCCGCCTGGCAGGGCGCCTACTGGCTCGCCCTGGGCCTCTGGGCGGCCAACCGGCTGCTCGACGGGCTCGACGGCACCCTGGCCCGCCTGACCGGGCAGCAGAGCGACCTGGGCGGCTACCTCGACATCGTGCTCGACCACGTGATCTACGTGGCCGTGCCCCTCGGGCTGGCCCTGGCCGCAGGCACCGCGGCCGCCTTCCTGGCTTTCGGCTTGCTGGTGTGCAGCTTCTACATCAACGCCGCCAGCTGGATGTACCTGGCCGCCCTCTTCGAGAAGCGCAGCGCCGGCGCGGCCGCGGGCGGCGAGCTGACCGCCGTGACCATGCCCACGGGGCTGATCGAGGGCGCCGAGACGGTGGTCTTCTTCACGCTCTTCCTGCTGCTGCCTGGGGCGATCGTCCCGCTCTTCGGCCTGATGGCCGCCCTGGTCCTGCTCACCGCAGGGCAGCGCGTGGCCTGGGCGATCCGGCGCCTCTAGTGCGGCGTCGGAGCCCAGATGCAGGGTGGGGCGCTCACACGGGGGGGCGCACACGGGGGTGGGGCGCTCCGTGGGGGGCGCACACATGGGTGCGCCCTTACGGGGGCTACCCGTCAGTCTTGCGCAGATAGTAAGGAGTTTTTCGGTATGCACGCACGTCAGCTACGCTGGATCGCCCTGCTTGCCCTGGTGAGCATCGGCCTCGCGGCCTGTGGGGGCCAGCCGGCCGCGCCCGCCGAGCCCACGGCTGCGCCCGCAGCGCCCGCGGAGGCCACGGCCGCCCCCGCTCAGTCCCCCGCGACGGGCGCGCTCGACCTTGACGACTGGGAGAGCGTCGTCGCCGCCGCCCGCGGCCAGACCGTCAACTGGTACCTCTGGGGCGGCTCCGAGAGCATCAACCGCTTCGTCGACGACTTCTACGGCAAGGCCCTACAGGAGCGCTACGGGGTCACGCTCAACCGGGTGCCCCTGGCCGACACGGTCGACGCCGTCAACCAGGTGCTCAGCGAGAAGGAGGCCGGGGTTGAGCGGGGCGCCGTCGACCTGATCTGGATCAACGGCGAGAACTTCCTCTCGCTCAAGCAGGCCGAGATGCTGCTGCCCGACTGGTCGCGTAAGCTGCCCAACGCCCAGCTCGTCGACTGGGACAACCCGGCGATCTACCTCGACTTCGGCGAGCCGGTCGAGGGCTACGAGAGCCCCTGGTCCTCGGCTCAGTTCCAGCTGATCTACGACTCGGCGCGCATGGGCGAGGAGGAGCTGCCGCGCTCGTACGCCGAGCTGCTGGCGTGGGCCAAGGCCAACCCCGGCCGCTTCACCTATATCGCGCCGGGGCCGGGCGCCTTCCAGGGCACGCGCTTCGTCAAGGGCGCCCTCTTCGAGCTGAGCGGCGACGCGAAGCAGTGGCTGGCCTACGACCAGGCCCTCTGGGAGCAGTGGTCGCCCGAGCTGTGGGCCTACCTCAACGAGCTGAAGCCCTACCTGTGGCGTCAGGGCGAGACCTATCCCAAGGACGAGAACGAGCTGCACGCCCTCTTCGCCAACGGCGAGGTCGACTTCAGCATCACCCAGGCGATCGCGGGGGCCGGGCCGCTGATCGCCGAAGGGCTGGCGCCTACGACGGCGCGGGCCTTCGTCTTCGACGACTACATGATCGGCGACTTCAACTACGTGGCCATCCCGAAGAACGCGCCCAACCAGGCCGCCGCTCTGGTGCTCGCCAATCTGATCCTCGAGCCCGAGCTGCAGGCGGCGCAGATCCTGCCCGAGAACGGCTTCGGCCTGGGCTTCGCAATCGACGTGACCCGCGTGAGCGACCAGGCCCAGTTGGACGTCCTCGCGGCCGCCCAGACCCAGCTCGGCGAGCCGGCGACGCCCGCCGAGGATCTCGCGGCGTCACTGGTCGGCGACTCGGCGGGCGAGTATCAGTCACTGGTCGAGGAGGGCTGGCGTCAATTCGTGCTGATCGGCCAATGAACACACCCAGCCACCTGATCATCAACGCGGCGCTGCGCAAAGGGGCGGGAGGCCGCGGCCTCGTGATCCCGCGCAGCGCCTTCTTGCTCGGCGCCGTACTGCCCGACGTGCCGCTGTGGCTGCTGTGGCCCGGCGCATATCTCTACTATCGCTACATGCAGGGCGACCCCACGGTGACGCTCTTCGACCCGCGCATCGACAGCCTCTATTTCAGCAACGCGTTCTGGATCGCGTCCCACAATCTGCTGCACTCGCCGACGCTCCTGCTGCTCGTCCTGGCCGCCCTGTGGCGCTTCAACGACCGCCCTGAGACGCGCGGCGGCTGGTGGTTCTGGTTCGCCGCGGGCTGTCTGATCCACAGCCTGATCGACATCGCGACCCACGTCGACGACGGCCCGCTGCTCTTCTTCCCCTTCGAGTGGAGCCTGCGCTTCTATAGCCCGCTGAGCTACTGGGACTCGCGCTACTACGGGCGCGAGTTCGGCATCTTCGAGCTGCTGCTCAACCTGATCTTGCTGATCTACCTGTTCGGCCCGGGCCTGTGGCGCCGGCTGCGGCGGCGCGGCGCGGCGCCTCTGGAGCAATGACGTGGCCCAGCAGAGCGTCCTGATCACCGGCGCGACCGACGGCATCGGACTGGCCCTGGCGCGGGGCTACCTGGCCCGCGGGGCCCGCCTGCTGCTGGTCGGCAGACGCGCGCCCGAGCGGCTCGACCCCGAGCTGCTGCGCGTGGCCGACTACTGCCGGGTCGACCTGGCCCAGCCCTACGCCGCGGCCGTGGTCGCGGCCTTCCTGCGCGCGCGCGGCATCCAGGGGCTCGACCTGCTCATCCACTGCGCCGGGGTGGGCAGCTACGGCCCCAGCGAGGCCCAGACGCCCGAGGCGGTCGAGGAGCTGCTGGCCACCAACCTGCGCGCCCCGATCGCCCTCACCCACGCCCTGCTGCCGCGGCTGGAGGCGGCCCGCGGGCGGGTGGTCTTCATCGGCTCGGTGGCCGCCGCCCTGCCCGCGCCCGACTACGCCGTCTACGGGGCCACCAAGGCCGCCCTCGAGGGCTTCGGCCGCAGCCTGCGCGTGGAGCTGGGCGGCAGGGTCGGCGTGCAGGTCGTCCACCCCGGCGCGACCCGCACGGGCATGCACGCGAAGATCGGCGCGCCCCTCGAGCAGCTGGGCTGGCGGCGCTTCCCCCCGCCCGAGGGGGTTGCCCGGCGGATTATGCGCGCGATCGAGGGCGGGGCCCCCGTGGCCACGATCGGGGCAGGCAACAGGCTGCTGCGCATGGCCGGCCGGCACTTGGGCGGGCTGGTCGACCGAGCCGCCGGCGCCAGGGCCGCCCCCCAGGTCTCCGCCGCGCCGCCCACTGCCGCCCCCGCAGCCCCGCACTGGGTGATCACCGGCGGCGCCGACGGGATCGGGCGGGCCATCGCCGAGCGCTGCGCCGCCGCCGGGGCCGCCGTGACCATCCTCGACCGCGACGCCGCGCGGGCCGCAGAGTTGTGCGCCGCCCTGCGCGCGCGGGGCGCCGCGGCGAACACAATCACGGTCGACCTGGGGCGGGCCGAGGGTGTGGCGGGCGCCCTGCGGCAGCTCGCCGCCCTGCCGCCGGCCGACGTGCTCGTCCACAGCGCGGGGATCAGCGCGGTAGGCCCCTTCGCCGCGGGCGACCCGGCCCGCCAGGGGGCCGTGCTCGACGTGAACCTGCGGGCGCCGCTGCTGCTGAGTGCCGGGGCCGTGCGCGAGGGGCTGCTCGCCCGCCACGCCAGCCTGGTCTTCATCGCCTCGCTCTCGGTCTACACCAGCTACCCGGGGGCGGCGGTTTACGCGGCCAGCAAAGACGGCCTAGCCGCCTATGCCCGCAGCCTGCGGGCCGCCCTGAGGCCGCGGGGCATGCATGTGCTGACGGTGTACCCCGGCCCGACGCGCACGGCCCACGCGCGGCGCTACAGCCCCGACAATCGGCGCGAGGGCCGGCGCATGCCGCCCGAGCAGTTGGCCGCCCTGATCGTCGCCGCCGTGGCCCGCCGCGACGCCGAGCTGATCCCCGGCGCGGTCAACCGCCTGATCGCGGGCCTCGGGCGGCTGCTTCCGGGGCTGAGCGAGTACCTGATGCGCAAGACCATCCTGGAGAAGCTGCCCGCGGGGGCGCTGCCCGGGCAAGAATGAGCAGCGCCAATTTAGAGCGCCGCACCAGGGCCTGGTGCGGCGCGGGCCGGCTCAGTGCACAACCAGCCGAGCTGTTTGGCCATGGGAGGGCCGGGGAGAGCTTCGCCCTCCCCGAAACCCCACCCCGCAAGCCCAACCGGGCAGGTTGGAATTGCATTAAGGCGCCGGGGCGAACCGCGCGACCTCGACGCCGGCGGCGTCGAAGAGGATGAGCGCCGTGCCCTCGCGCCGCC
>CAZKTU010000057.1:0-5736 GCA_964555675.1 uncultured Oscillochloris sp. | reverse complement strand
GCGACCTCGACGCCGGCGGCGTCGAAGAGGATGAGCGCCGTGCCCTCGCGCCGCCAGGTGGCCGCCTGGTCGAGGGCCTGCAGGTAGCTGGCCTCTTGCCTGCCCAGGTCATCCTCGCACAGGATGCGGGTGGTGGCCAGCGGGCCGATGTCGATCGACGCGCCGGAGACCCTGAAGGGGCCGCGGAAGGTGTTGCAGCCGGCGCTCCCCTGCACATCGCTGTTCAGGAAGGCGAGGGTCGGCTTGGCGCCGGCGAGAGGCGGTTGGGTGCTGTTGAGGCTTGTGAGCACCCAGCTGGTGTAGGCGAGCTCGGCGGCCTCGGGCAGGCGGGTCGGCGTCGGCAGGGCCCGCACCGTGATCGCCGCGACCAGCCCGCCGAAGGTGGCGCCGTTGGAGGCGCGCAGGACCCAGAAGCCGCGGTAGTCGCCCGCGGCGCTCGGCGCGATCATCGGCACCGAGATATCGATACTCTGGCCGGGGCGGGCCTCGGGGATGCGCGCCGCCGCCGGGCCGCTCAGCTGATCGCCGCGTGCGAAGATGATCTCGAAGCGACTCCAGGTGCAGGTCCCGTCATTGCGCACGCGCCAGATCCGCTCGAAGGCCGCGTTCGGGTCGAGGGTCGAGCCGTTGGGCACGGCCACGTCGCGCACGAAGGTCATCTCGAGCTCGCAGCCGCCGGGGCCGGGGCCGGGGGTCGGCGTGACCGTCGGGGTCGCGGCGGGGGTCGCGGTCAGGGTCGGCGTGGGCGGGATGCGGCTCGCGTCGAGCACCTCGCGGCCCAGCAGGCCGCCGAGCACCTGGAACTGTGGCGGCAGCTCGGGGTGGAACTCGAGGCGGGCCCGCTCGAACCACTGCGTGATGCGCTCGCGGCCGTCGCTGCCCACCTCGGGCGCCGCCTCAGAGATCGGCAGCCCAAAGAGGGCCAGGCTCTCCTCGATGCTGAAGCCGGGCCGGCCGTCGAACTCGATGCCGTAGCGCTGGTAGTAGGAGCGGAAGGGCTCGCAGACGCTATGCTGCGTCTGGGCGACGAAGACGCAGCCCGGCTGAGCCCCCGCCTCGGGGGTGGCCCGCGGGAAGGCGAACCAGTCGCGGCCCTGCTGAGTCAGACGGTCGACGCCCAGCCGGCCCAGCAGTACATCGTACGGGCGAGCATTCTCGGGGTGCAGCTCGAGGCGCTGGCGCTCGAACCACTGGGCCTGCACCGTGCGGCCCTCGGGGCCCTGAAACGGCCCCTGCTCGGAGATCGGGAAGCCGAAGACGGCCAGCCCGCCGTTCTGCTCCCAGAACTCGCGGATGCGGCCGCTGATGCAGAAGCCGGTCTCGGGGAAGCAGCGCGCCCCCGCCTGGGCGGCGGCCTGGCCGCGGTACAACAAGGCGAGGGCCGGAAGCAGCACGAGGGCGATCACGATCAGACGCATGGTGGGACGCATGGCTAGCTCCTTTCTTCGATCACGAGCCGTTCAGGGCCGCGCGAGGCCATCGTCGGCCGGAGTCGCGCGAGCATCGGCAGATCACGAAGGGAGCTTAGCACAGGGATGGGGCGAGCGCATCGCGCAAAGCGTAGTATTTGCCCAGCCCCGCGGCGCGCCGAGATAGCACAAGAAGGAGTAGCGCTAGCCGCCCAATCCAGGCATCCGTCCCTCTTTCAGTCGAAGCCGTAACTGTAGGCGGGACCCGCGGCGTCGAGAGCGACGATCGCCCAGTGCAGGATCGGCCAGGCCGATGGGACAATCACCCGGAAGACCCAGTGCTCGGCGATCGACTCGCCGTACTCGGGCACGAAGCGGTACTCGGGCTGGGCGATGGTGGCCGGCGTCAACAACACGATGCGCGCGCCCGGGTCGCCCGCGATCATCGCCCGCAGCATCGCCTTGATCTCCGTGTCGCTCGGGTCGGGGCCAAGCCCGTAGCTCTCGGGGTCGGCCCGCACGACATGGTGGGCCGAGTCGTGCCCCTGCGCCGGGCTGCCCTGGCTGTCGCCGAGAAAGGCCTCGATCGCGCGCCGCAGGGCCTCGCCGAAGCGCAAGGCGCTGCCGGGCCGCCCCTCCAGGGCCGCGATGCCTTCCGCGTCGGCCAGGACCTGAAGCTTCGGCAGGCCGAGCGCCTCAAGCGCCGCGCGGACCGTCTCGTCATGCTGCTGTTCCACCGCGCCTCTCTCTCGTTCAGGCCACTCACGCCGTCGGCTTCAGGTGGCGGCCGCCTTTTGAGTATCGGCCAGCGCGCCTCCGTCCGGAGGGCCTCCCTGCCCCCCGGGCTCGAAGATGGCATTGTCTCTGACAAAGTCGAGGATCAGCCGCTCGACGACCTCGGGGTTGTTGACCACGATGATATGATTGGCCCCCGGTACGGTGATCAGCCGCGAGCCTGGAACGTGTTGCTGGATCGCCTGCGAGTCCTCGACCGTGAAGACGGTGTCCTCCTCGCCCACAATCACCCACACCGGCTGGGTCATCGAGCGCAGCGAGGCCACCCCGTCGTACTGCGCGATGCCGCGGTAGACGAGCAGCCAGGAGCGCAGGGTGGTGTGCTCGGCGTCCGAGACGAGCCGGGCCGGCTCGATGTCGCGGGTGCCCTTGAACGACGGCATGTCGGCGTGCAAGAGCCGGCGCCGCTCGTTGGGCAGCAGCTCCAGGGCCCGCCCCGCCAGCCCGATCAGCCATGGGGTGCGGGTGGCCAGCCAGCGCGGCACGGCGGGCGCCTGGGCCGCCGTATCGACCAGCATGTAGCCCTTGCTGCGGTCTGGGTGGGCCTGGTGGTACATCGTGGCGACCATGCCGCCGAAGCAGTGGCCCACGAGCACGAAGTCGCGCACCGCGAGGGCCTCGAGCACGTCGGCCACATCCTCGGCGAAGCGCTCGAGGCGGTAGTCGTCGGCGCCGCGGGGCCGGTCCGAGTAGCCGTGCCCGCGCAGGTCGAGGGCCAGGGTCGAATAGCCCGCCCCGTGCAGCGCCGGGTACTGCACCTGCCAGCCCAAGTGGTCGCCGCCGGCCCCGTGGAGCAGGACGATCGTGTGCGGCCCGCGGCGGCGCCAGTCGACGAAGATGCGCACGCCCGCGCGGGTCGTGATCAGCCGCTGTGTGTCCGGCTGGTCGTCATCGCCCGCCGCCAGGGCGGCGCGGCGACCCTCCTCGCGCAGCGTCTCGAGCAGCTGTTCGCTCGGCAGCGGGGCGCTCTGGAGGCGCCCCCCGCGCTCGCGCAGCGCGTCGGCCACGGCCGCAGCCCCGTGGTGGTAGACCGAGGCGATCAGCAGGGCCTTCCCTGCGGGCACGCTCTCGGCGATGCGGCGCAGGTCGGCGTCGCTGAAGGCGAGGTTGACCCCGCGGCCGACGACGAGCCCGGCCAGGGCCCCGACCAGCCCGCAGACCAGCGTGCCGAGGCCGCCCACCAGCAGCACCCCGACGAGGGCCCCGAGGCGAAAGCGCGCCTGCCCGGCGTCGCCGCCCTCGTTGACCAGGATAGCGAGAATGCCCACGAACAGCCCGAGCAGGCCAAAGACGAGCAGGCCGGCCAGCCCGCCGGCGCCCAGACCGAAGAGAGCGCCCTGGCGGGCGGTCACGTCCCCGCTCTGACGAATCGTTGGCCGCCCACTATCGGCGCGTGTCACGATGGCCAGGTTTCCCGCGCCGACCCGGCCGCTGTCCCGGTCTGGCCTGGCGAGGCCGCGGGCGGCGCCATGGGCCTGGTCGAGGCTGTCGAACTGCGCTACGACCAGGTCGCGCTGGCGCGGATCGACCGGCGGCGCCGCCCCGGTGAGCGGCACATAACGCCGCCCAGGGGCGCCGTCGCGCTCGTAGGCGGCGGCGGCGAAGTGGGTCGCCGTAGCGTCAGGCGCCGTCGCCGGCGCCTCGTGCGCGACCGGCCGCATGAGCGTGCCCCCGGCCAGGGTGAGCAGATCGCCGATCGGTGCGCGGACATGGGCCGGCACGCGGGCGACCAGGGCGGCATGGCCGACCGCCAACTCCTCGCCGACCGCGTACAGCTCGCGGCTCGCGAGGCCGAAGTTCATGAGCAGAGCCGCCAGGGCGCCGAGACCGGCGCCGCCGAGGGCGGAGGCCAGGGCCGTCAGGCCGCTGGTGAAGGCCGCCACCAGCGCGATCCCGATCCGCAGTTCGCGCTCGGTGAGGGTGCTCACCCCGTCGAGGGAGGCGCCGATGGCGAGCAGCCCGGTGAGCGGCGCCAGCAGCAGGGCGCCGGCCAGTGCGCCAAGCAAGAGCCCGAAGCGCGCCCCCGCCCCCGGCCCCACGTCGCCGTCCTGCTCGAAGCGAATGTCATCGATGCTCGGCCGCGTCACGACCGCCACCGACGTGATCCGGCCCAGCCGCAGCTCGCGTTGCAGCTCGCGGAGTGCGCCGCGGGCCTCGCGCGCCGCGCCCGGGCGCTCAAAGAAACAGACCACTGTCTCGCGCATCGTACAACTCCGCAATTGCTCCCACCGTCGACACTGCGTAGCATACCAGCGAATCGGCCTCGGCCCAACAGCTCCTCGGTCAGCCGGCTTCGACAGGCTCACCCGGCGGTTGCCTGAGCTTGTCGAAGGCAACTCTCACCCGGCACAACCGACCTGCTCGTGGCCATAGAACGCTGTCAGCCCATGCGGCGCACGCCAAAATCGACGTCGAGGAAGCGCTCGAGGGCGTTGGAGCGCCAGATCCAGCGCAGCAGGAACATCCAGCTCAGCGTGGCGACGCCGATCAGCCCCAGGCTCGCCGGGCCCGGCAACTGCAGCGTCGCCAGCGCGCGCAGCGGCGGGACGAACAGGATCACGCCAAGGAGCAGCAGCGCGCCCAGGGCCACCAGGGTCGGGCGCCAGTCGCCCCCGGGCTGGTCGGCGCCGGCCCACCAGGCCGTGGGCGGCTCGACGAAGACGATCAGCAGCAGGCCGGTGAGGATGAGGAAGATGGCGAGGGCCGACTGGCCGAGGGGCACGGCCGTCCCGTAGATCAGCTCGGTCTCGCCCCCGGGCGCGCCCCCCGCGAGGCGCGTCACCGCCTCGATGATGATCGTGCCGAAGAAGACCAGCAGGCCGAAGATCGTCGAGAGCAGGCTGGCCGGGATCAGAAAGCGCAGCAGCCGCGGGATCATCCCCGTGCGCCCCTCGGGGCCGGGCCGCGCCCAGAGGGCCAGCAGCGGCCCCGGGAGGCCCACCACGAACATCGCGACCACGGTCGATTGGGTCAGCACGATCGGGAAGATCTCGCTGCTGACCATCAGGGTCGCGATCATCAGCAGGGCCACGGTGGCGGTGCGGGCGAGGAACAGGCGCAGCACATCCTGCATGCCGTTGACGATGCGCTGGCCCTCCTCCACCGCCGGCGAGAGCACCGCGAACGAGTCCTCGGTCAGCACGATGTCGGCGACATTGCGCGTGGCCGCGCTGCCGCTCTGCATGGCGATGCCCAGGTTGGCCTGCTTGAGCGAGAGCACGTCGTTCACCCCGTCGCCGACCATGGCCACGTAGCGGCCGCGCTTGCGCAGAGCCTGCACCAGGCGCTGCTTCTGCTGTGGGGTGATCCGCCCGAAGATCGTCGCGTCCAGGGCGGCCTGCTCGAAGGCGGCCTCGCTCATCTGCTCGAGCTCGGGGCCCGAGACGAGTATGATCTCGTCGGGCAGCCCGGCCTGCTTCGCCAGGGCCGCCACCGTCTCGGGGTTGTCGCCCGAGATGATCTTAGGCTGGACCCCCACCGCCCGGAAGCGGGCCAGGGTCTCGGCGGCCTCGGGCCGCAGCTCGTCGCTCAG
>CAZKTU010000056.1:22342-32051 GCA_964555675.1 uncultured Oscillochloris sp. | reverse complement strand
GGGCCAAGCCCTCCCTGAAACCCTCGCGCAGAGTTGCCAACCCTTAAAACACGGCGGTGAAGGGCTGAGTGGGGTCGGACTTGGCGCCGGCGAGGGCGGCGGTGATCTGGGCGGCGGTGGGCGCCATGACGGGGCCGATGAAGCCCTGGCCGCCCTGAAGGAAGGGAGCGAGGGTGGGGACGGCATCGGAGACGTTGTAGTAGATCGGCAGGGGCAGAGCCAGGTTGTTGGGGGCGAGGCCGCCGATGTCGCGGATCAGCGCCAGGTGCTGGGCCTCGCTGCAGGCGTGCTGGGCGGTAGTGGCGGCCAGGCGGGGCTGGTTGAGCTCGGCGAAGCGGCGGGTGGCGGCCAGGTAGGCGCCCACGAAGGCCGTCTCGGCGCTGGCCCCGGTCTGCACGAAGACGGCGGGGTCGCTCAGCACGGTGGCGGGCACATAGAACTGGGTGGCGAGCGAGCGGCCGCCGTTGGCGGTGAGGAAGTCGAGGTGGTACTTCTCGGCGTCGAGGGCGAGGCGCAGGTAGGCCAGATCGGCTTCGCTGACGTCGAACTCGGCCGACATGATCGCGGCGTAGTAGAACGTGGTGGCCAGCGTCTCGGCCGTAGCCGCCAGGTTCAGGATGGTCTGCGGCTCGTCGTTGGCGTTATGGCTGGCCTCGGCGGACTTCATGCCAAAAACGCCGGCGAAGCTGGCCGCCGCGAGGCCGCCCGCGAGTCCGCCGGCGCCCTTGAGTAGGCCGCGCCGTGAGAGATTGAGGGTCTTACGCTCTTCCATTGGTCGATCCTCCTGTCAGTGACTTCCCTGGGGTGAGGCCCCGAGGGGCCTACACCCATTACTGCGTAGGGAGTCGGTAGGATGGATCTCTCGCCGGAGGCGTGAATCTGCGACGGGTCGCTTAGACGGCGCGCACGAACTTGCGGCGGCCGACCTGGACGACCAGGCCGGCGCCGGGCTGGAGGACCAGGTCGTAGCCCTCGACGCGCTCGCCGGCGACCTTGACGCCGCCGCCGTCGATCAGGCGGCGGGCCTCGCTCTTGGAGGGGGCCAGGCCGGCGGCGACCATGAGGTCGACGATCGGGGTGGGGGCGTCGAGGCGGTGCTCGGGGATGTCGGCGGGCAGCTCGCGGTTGACGAACTGGCGGATGAAGGCCTCTTCGGCGGCCTGGCCGTCGGCGGGGCTATGGAACTGGGCGACGACCTCGCGGGCGAGGCGCACCTTCAGGTCGCGGGGGTTGCCGGCGCCGGCGGCCAGGGCGCGGCGCATCTCCTCGATCTCGGCCATAGGGGCGTCGCTGAGCACCTCGAAGTAGAGCGGCAGCACGTCGTCGGTCATCGACATAACGCGGCCGAACATCTCGGCGGGGGGCATGCGGATGTCGACGGTGTTGAGGAAGGTCTTGCTCATCTTGCGGCCGTCGGTGCCGGGGATGAGCGGCAGCAGCAGCACCTGCTGCGGGGTCATGCCGAGCTGGCCCATCAGCTCGCGGCCGGCCAGGATGTTGAACTTCTGGTCGGTGCCGCCGAACTCGACGTCGGCTTTGATGGCGACCGAGTCGTAGGCCTGGAGCATGGGGTACATCAGCTCGAGGATGGTGAGGGGCGAACCGGCCTCGTAGCGTTTGCGAAAGGTCTCGTGGGCGAGCATCTGGGCCAGGGTGAAGCGGCCGGCGAGGTCGAGGGCGTTCTCGAGCTTGAACTCGCCGAACCACTCGCTCTGCCAGCGGACCTCGGTGCGCTCGCGGTCGATCACGCGGAAGAACTGCTCCATGTAGGTCTCGGCGTTGGAGCGGGCCTCTGCGGCGGTGAGGCGGGCGCGGGTCTCGTCGCGGCCCGAGGGGTCGCCGATCTGGGCGGTCCAGTCGCCGACGATCAGCACGACCTGGTGGCCGGCCTCCTGGAATTTGCGCAGCTTGCGCAGGCCGACGGCGTGGCCGATGTGCATGTCGGGCTTGGTCGGGTCGAAGCCCTGCTTGAGGCGCAGGGGCTTGCCGGCGGCGAGGCGCTGGCGCAGCTCGGCGGCGACGATCACCTCGGCGACGCCGCGGGTCAGGAGTTCGTTGCTGTCCATGGTGGCTTCCTTCTCATGCACACAAGAAGAGCGCGGACGCTGCGTCCGCGCTCTCAAGCATCTGCTCGCCCGCGACGCACGCGCCTAGATCACCGTTTGGCGGCGGTAATAGCAGGCCCGGGCGCTGAGCTTGGGGCGACAAGGGTTCATCGGGCGTTCCTCTCGGTCAGGCTGCGCGCATAGTAGCACGAGTCGCGGCCCTCGGCAATAGGGCTGCGCCTGAGACCAGGGCGACGGGCGCGCTGGATTATGCCCGGCGGTGACCATTGTCGATCTGACGCCGTCCAACCTCTTGCCTTACGCTGATTAGCAGGAGAACTCGATCATGAAGCGGCTTGTGCTTGGACTCATGCTGGCAATGGCGCTCGTTGGGTTGGGCAGTGTGCGGAACGTAGCGGCTCAGGATGCGCTGCCGGCAGATCTGCTCGGCAAGGAGTGGCCCTTGGCCTCGCTGCAGCGGGCGCCGGGCGACGTGGTGGACACGACCGGGAAGGGAATCACGCTGCAGTTCAGCGCCGACGGAAGCGTGAGCGGCTCGGACGGCTGCAACCGTTTCGGCGGCGCGTACACGGTCGGCTCGGGCGGCCAGCTGACGATCACGCTGGGGCCGAGCACACTGATCGCGTGCGAGCAGGCGATCTCGGACCTGGCCTTCGAGTACACTCAGGCGCTCGGCAAGGTGGCGAGCTTCAGCACCGGCGCGAGCGGCCTGCAGCTCAGCGACAGCGGCGGCCAGGCCACGCTCACCTACACGACGGGCGGCCCGGCCACGCTGCCGAGCACAGGCGCGGGCGACGAGCTGGGCCTGAGCGGCCTGCTGCTGGCCCTGGCCGCGGCCCTGGGCCTGGCCCTGGTCGGCGGCGGCATGCTGGGGCGGGCGCGCGGCCTGCGCTAGGCCTCGCGATCTGACATAAGGGGGCGCGGTACGCCGCGCCCCCTTATGCTGCGCCCTCGGCGATGACGCGGTTGCGGCCCTCTTGTTTCGCGGCATAGAGGCGGCGGTCGGCCTCCTCGATGATCGCCTCGGGGGAGGGGCCGAGGGCCTCGGCGACGCCGATACTGATGGTGAGGGCGAGCTGGGGGTGGAGGGTGTGCCAGGGGTACTGCTCGATGGTGCTGCGGATGTGCTCGGCCAGGCCGGCGGCCTCCTCGAGGGAGGTGTCGGGCATAAGCACGAGGAACTCCTCGCCGCCGTAGCGGGCGACCACATCGGAGGGGCGGCAGGCGCTGCGCATCAGGTCGGCGGTCGTGCGCAGGACCTCGTTGCCGAGCATATGGCCGAAGTGGTCGTTGACCTGCTTGAAGTGGTCGAGGTCGGCCATGAGCACCGTGAGCAGGCGCCCGCTCTCGCGGGCCTGCTCGACGAGCTCGGCGATGCGCCGGTCGACGTGGCGGCGATTGGCGAGCAGGGTCAGGCTATCTTCGTTGGCCTCGCGCTGGAGGTCGAGGTTGCGGGCCTGGAGGGCCTGGATGAGGCCGCCCGAGGCCATGCCCGGGCTGCCGCCCTCGGTGGCTTCGGCGCGGGGCAGGTGCATGAGCAGCTGGTCGGTGAAGTTGACCAGGTTCTCGCTGGCGACCAAGGCGACGGCGGCGCCGCGGGCCTGGGCGGCCTCGGCGGCGGCGGCGCTGGGCACCACGGCGATCATGGGGGCGGGGCTGGGCAGGTGGCGCCAGATCTCCCAGACGCCGGCGACCGAGGTATCGGCGATCAGCAGGACCGGGTCGGGGGTGCGGGCGAGCAGGCCCTGGGCGGCCACGACGTCGGCGGCGATCAGGGGGCGGTAGCCCTGGTGGCGCAGGCTGGTAGCGATCGAGGCGCGCAGGCTCTCGCGGGGGTAGACCAGGAGGGCGGCCGGGCGACGCTGGCCGCGGCGCTCGAGGGCGGCCTGGCGCGGGCTGGTGCGGCGGTCGAAGACATAGCTGCTGCCCGAGATACTCTTGGCGGCCTGCTTGACCTCGGCGGCGACCTTGCTGATCTCGTCGACGCTGGTGAAGCGGCGCTCGGTATTGCTGACGACCGAGATCGACAAGCTGAGCAGGCCAAACTGGCGCGGCACGCCGTGGCGGTCGACCCCGCGCAGGAAGCCGCGCTGCAGATCGACGGCGTCATAGAGCTCGCGCACGTGGGCGTCGAAGGCGGCGATAATGCGCTGGCAGAGGTCTTCGGCGCGGCCGCCGTAGTGGATGATCGCGAAGTCGTCGCCGCCGATATGGCCGAGAAAGTCTTCGCGGGGGGCCACCTCGGCGAGGACGCTGGCGAGCATGTGGATGGCGCGGTCGCCGCGGGCGAAGCCGTAGGCGTCGTTGAAGGCCTTGAAGTTATCGAGGTCGACGTAGATCAGGGCGAAGGCGGTGCCCTGGGTGATCTGGCGTTCGAGCTCGGCCTGGAGCAGCACATTGCCGGGGAGGCCGGTGAGGGGGTTGCGCACGGGCAGCTTGTTGGCGCGGCGCAGGTGGCTGCGGATGCGGGCGAGCAGCACGTCGATATCGTAGGGCTTGACGATATAGTCGTCGGCGCCCGAGTCGAAGCCGACCACCACCTCGGAGGAGGCGCTGCGGGCGGTGAGAATGATCATCGGCAGGTGGGAGGTGCGGGTATCGTTGCGCAGCTGCCTGATGGCCTCGAAGCCGTCCATGAGGGGCATCATCAGGTCGATCAGGAGCAGATCGGGCGGCTGGTCCTGGGCCATACGCACAAGCTGGTCGCCGTCGTTCGCAATGAGCACCTCGTAGCCCGCATCCTGCAGTGTTTCGCGGAGGAGCAGACAGAGGGACGGGTCATCGTCGGCTACGAGGATCCGTGCTTGCGGTGTCATCGGCAGCCCTGTAAGGATGTCAGCCCGAGTGTTTGTCGTCAGGGTGCTCATAAGAACGCGCTGTTCCGGCCCTGCGACTACCTAACAGCATACCACACCGTGTCTACTTGTGAGTGATGCCTAGGTATGATCGAGACGGCTACAGCCCACAATTGGTAACTGATCTAAACGCCCCACGCCCGCTCAATTTGCCTGGACAGGCTGTGGTATAATCAAGTCCTATGCCAGCGCACGGCAGCTCGCCGTGCGCTTATGCCTATTCAAGGCGCGTGCGCCGGCATCGATCCTGTAGCGAAACGGTCTGATTTGCGGGCGCGCCCCGTCACGATGGTAGGAACGAGAGGTCTTTTCCATTTATGGCACTTTTTGCTGATCTCGGGCTAAGCGAGCCGATCCTCGCCGCCCTGCGCGACCTCGGCTACGACGAGCCGACCCCTATTCAAGAGCAGGCCATCCCGGCGATGCTGGGCGGCCGCGATGTGATCGCCCACGCCCAGACGGGCACGGGCAAGACGGCGGCCTTCGCGCTGCCGATTATCGAGCGCCTGCGCCCCGAGAAGGCCCCCCAGGCCCTGGTGCTGGCCCCCACCCGCGAGCTGGCGATGCAGGTCGCCGAGGCGATGTTCCGCTACGGCAAGCACGCCGACGTGCGGGTGACCCCGGTCTATGGCGGGCAGCCGATCGAGCGGCAGCTGCGGGCCCTGGCCCGCGGCGTGCAGGTGGTGGTGGGCACCCCCGGCCGGATCATGGACCATATGCGCCGCGGCACCCTGGCCCTCGACGCGATCCACACCGTGGTGCTGGACGAGGCCGACGAGATGCTCGACATGGGCTTCGCCGAGGATATCGAGTACATTTTGCAGCAGACCCCGGCGGCGCGCCAGACGGCGCTCTTCTCGGCGACCATGCCGGCCGCGGTGCTCGACCTGGCCATGCGCTACACGCGCGAGCCGCAGCGGATCAGCGTGGTGAGCGAGCAGCTGACCGCGCCGCGCACCAAGCAGGTCTACTACGAGGTCGCCCCGCGCGAGAAGCTCGACGCGCTCTGTCGGGTGCTTGATGTCGAGACCCCGACCTCGGCCATGATCTTCTGCCGCACCCGCGCCGAGGCCGACCACCTGGGCGAGAGCCTGCAGGGCCGCGGCTATATGGCCGAGGTGATCCACGGCGACCTGAGCCAGACCATGCGCGAGCGGGTGATGAAGCGCTTCCGCGAGGGCGCGGTGGAGCTGCTGGTGGCGACCGATGTGGCGGCCCGCGGCCTCGACATCCCCGACGTGACCCACGTGGTCAACTACGATGTGCCCGGCGACCCCGAGAGCTACGTCCACCGCATCGGGCGCACGGGCAGGGCCGGCCGCACGGGCCTGGCGATCTCGCTGATCAGCCCGCGCGAGCGCCGGCAGCTGCAGAATATCGAGCGGGTGATCCGCACCCGGATCATGCGCCAGAAGCTGCCGAGCCTGGCCGACGTGGCGGCCCGCCGCCGCGAGGCCTTCCGCGAGGCCCTGCGCGAGGTGCTCGAGGCAGGCGACCTGGCCCCCTACCTGATGATGGTCGAGGAGATGGCCGAGGGCCACGATGTGACCGAGCTGGCGGCGGCGGCCTTCAAGCTGCTGCTGAACGAGGTCGAGCAGGAGGACACGCTGGTCTCGGTCGAGGGCGACGGCGAGGGCGCCGAGCCCGGCATGACCAGGCTGTTCATCGACGTGGGCCGCTTCGACCGGGTGCGCCCCGCCGACATCGTGGGGGCGATCGCCAACGAGGTGGGCATCCCCGGCAAGCAGATCGGCTCGATCGACATCTACGACCGCTTCGCCTTCGTCGAGGTGCCCAACGACCTGGCTCAGCGCGTGGTGCGCGGCCTGGCCGGGGTGAGCCTGCGCGGCCGGCCGGTCAAGGTCTCGCTGGCCAAGCCGCGGGTCTGAGCCCGCGCGGTCGCAGCCCCAGCGCCGAGGCCCGGAGCGTCCAGACGACCCCGGGCCCCGCGTGGGCCGCCCTCAGGGCTCGGGGTGCTCGTCCTTCGCTGCGGCCTCGTTCTTGAACCAGCGGGTGATCAGGGCGATGATCTCGTCGGCGCTCTCCTCGATCGACTTGTCGGTGAGGTTGACCGTCGCCCAGCCGTGGCGGCGGAAGAGCCGGCGCGCCCAGTCGACCTCGTCCTCGGTGGTGTCCTGGTCGAGGTAGCGGCTGCCGAAGGCCATGCCGGCGCTGCGCTGGCGGTGGCGGCGGCGGGCGGTGATCTGCTCGGCGTCGACGATCAGCCCGATCACGCGGCGCCGGTCGACGTCAAAGAGGGCCTCGGGCGGGGCGACCTCCTGGACCAGGGGGATGTTGGCCACCTTCCAGCCGAGGACCGAGAGATACATGCTGAGGGGCGTCTTGCCGACCCGCGAGATGCCCACCAGCACGATCTCGGCGTCGCCGAGGTCGTCGGTGTGGGCCCCATCGTCGTGCTGGATCGAGAAGTCGATCGCCTCGAGGCGATCGAAGAAGGCCGTGCGGCGCTGACTGTAGAGCCCGGACTTGCCCAGAGGCTCTTTGCCGACGACCGTGGCGACGCGGGCGAGGATGGCGCCGACCAGGTCGATCTCGGCGACCTGGCTGGCGCGGGCCTTGCGCACCAGATCCTTGCGCAGGGCCGCCTCCATGATGGTATGGAGGATGGTGCCGCCGCTGGCGGCGGCCTGGTCGACCACCTCGTTGATCTTGGTCGCGTCGGCGACATTGGGCACCACGATCAGGGGCACGCGCACCCCCTCGAACTGGGTCAGCACCAGGCGGGCCACCTCGGCGCCCACCACACCCTCGCCCCCTGAGACGATGTAGAGGGGCGGCGCGGCGCCGTGGGCGGCATCAAGCGCGGGCTGCTGTTCGGACATAGTGATACCTCCTGCAGTATCTCGGGATAATACCACTAAAATGGGCCGCGCCCCTCTGCGGGCGCGGCCGGGTTATAATGGTGGGCAGCAACCAGCCGCGCGGAGGACGCTATGGCCACCTATGTCGTGAATGGAGTGCGGATCTACGCCCGCGAGGAGGGCCCGCGCACCGGCCAGCTCTGCCTGCTCGTCCACGGCTGGTCGAGCTCGTGGTACGCCATGTCGCCGCTGCTGCCGCTGCTCAGCCGGCGCTTCCGCTGTGTCGCGGTCGACCTGCCGGGCTACGGCAACTCCGAGCGGCTGAGCGGCCGCACGACGATCGTGCGCTACGCCGACCTGCTGGCGCGCCTGATCCAGGAGCTGAGCGATAGCCCCGCGGTGTTGATCGGCCACTCGATGGGCGGCATGACCGGGATCACCCTGGCGATACGCTACCCGCAGCTGGTCGAGCGCCTGGTGCTGCTCGGCCCGACGATCAGCGGGCACCTGTCGGCCTGGATCAACTATATGATCTCGCCGATCACGATGCTCGAGCGCCACGCCGTGGCCAGCAGGGCCGTGGCGGCCCTCGAGCCCTATGTGTTGAGCATGACCGACCGGCTGATGCGCCCGGCCTCGTTCGCCGAGCGGACCGAGATCAGCCAGGATGACTACGAGCGTCTGCGGGCCGACGCGCGCCGCCCCGGCCAGGGCCGCGTGCGGGCCGAGTGCTACTGGGCCATGCGCAACAATGACCTGCGGGGCCGCCTGGCCCAGCTCGAGACGCCGGGCCTGGTGATCTGGGGCGCCGAGGACAATACGGTGCCGCTGCGCGACGCCGGCGTGGTGGCGGACGAGTGGCGCGGCGCCGACCTGCGCATCGTGCCGAAGGCAGGCCACTGGCCCCAGTTCGAGACGCCGGCCTTCACCAAGCGCGTGATCGCCTCGTACCTGGCCCTGCCGCTGGTCTCGACCAGGCTCGAGGACTCGACCAGCCCGAGCGAGATCACCGCCCGCGCGGCCGAGTTCATGGCCAACTCGGACATCGGCAGCGGCCTCTCGCTGGCCCAGCGCACGCGCCTGGCGGCCCAGTGCCGCATCCGCTCGTACCAGCCAGGCGACCTGATCGGCCCGGCCAACGAGGAGTGCACCGACCTCTATATTGTGCAGGACGGCTCGGTCGAGATCTGGTCCGAGGCCGGGCTGACCGACGGGGCCCCGCCGCGGCAGCTGACGACGGTGCTGCGGGGCCAGGTCACGGGCGAGATGGCCCTGCTCGACGGGGGCCGGCGCAGCGCGAGCCTGGTGGCCGGGCCCGAGGGCGCGCTCATCCTGGTGTTGCGGCGCGATCGGCTGCGGGCCCTGGTCGAGGACGACCCGGCCCTGGGCAACGGGGTGATCTGGAATATCGCCACGACCCTGGCTCTGCGCCTGCGCCTGACCAACTTCCAGCTGCAGATGGTGGCCGCCGAGCTCAAGGCCGCCCGCGGCGACACAGACATGGTGAAAGGATAGACCCGATGGCGACTCAGCGTGAGCAGTTGCGCGCGACGGGCGGGCGGACGGCCGCCCTGGCGGCCGGCGATATCGTGATGCTGCTGATCTTCGCCGCCCTGGGCAGGCGTAGCCACGGCGAGGCGGCGGGCCTGGCCGCGCTGCTCGAGGTGGGGCGCACGGCCCTGCCCTTCATCGTGGGCTGGCTGGTCGCGGCGCCCCTGGCCGGGGCCTTCAGCCCGGCGCGCACGGCCGGCCTCGCCCCCATGCTGCGGGCGACCTTGCTCGGCTGGGCCGGCGGCCTGCTGGTCGGGTCGCTGCTCAGAGCCCTGATGATCGGTCGCTTCAGCCCCGTCTCGTTCTACGTGGTGACCTTCCTGGTGGCGCTGCTGCTGCTGGGGGGGTGGCGGGCGGCGTATGCGCTGGTGGAGGGGCGGCGGGGCTAGAGGGGCGGGCGGGCACGCGGGCCGAT
>CAZKTU010000056.1:0-22242 GCA_964555675.1 uncultured Oscillochloris sp. | reverse complement strand
GCGAGGGCCGCGCTAGGGGCAGATCAGGGTGGGCAGGCGGCGGGTGCGGAGGACCTCTTCGACGGCGCTGCCGAGGAGCAGGTCGCTGACCGGGCCGAGGCCGTGACCGCCCATGACGAGCAGGTCGGAGGCGGCGCGCTCGGCGGCCGCGAGGATGGCGGCGCCTGGGGCGCCGCTGCCGGTGATGAACTCGGCTCTGACCCCGTGGCGGCCCAGGTACGAGCGCGCGCGGATGCGGGCGCCCTCGACGCTCGGCTGCTTCGGGTCGGCCACGGTGATCACGCCCAGGGGCACGCTCCAGCGGACGGCCAGGTAGGTGGCGAGGACCAGGGCCTCCTCGGCTTTGGGGCTGGCGTCGTAGGCCAGCATGATATGGTCGAGCTTGGCGGTGGCCTGGGGGACGGTGAGCACGGGGCGCACCGAGGTGCGGATGAGGGTGTGGAGCCCCGACTTGAGGCGCTCGAGGGGCCGCGGCCCCGGCGGGTAGCTGATCTGGAGCACGACCAGATCGGCCCAGCGGCTGCGCTCGCGGATGGTGCGGGCGACGTTGCCAACCTCGAGGGCCATGCGCCCCGTGACCCCGGCCTCGGCGCAGCGGCGGGCGAACTCGGCCTGCAGCGTGCGGGCGGCCTCGCTCTGGCGCTGGGCCTCGTCGCGCACGATGTGCAGCCCATAGAGGCGGGCCTGCTCGAGTCGGGCCAGGGTGATGGCCTGGTCGACGGCCGCCCACCCGGCGGGCTCGCCGCTGATCGGCACCAGGATCTCGTCGAAGAGCCAGGTGTCGCCCGGGGCGGGCCGCCCGCGCCGCCAGGCGCCCGGCGGGGGCGGCGGCGCGAGCTCGCCGGGCAGGAGCATCTCGAGCAGCGGCTCGCCGGCCCCGGCGCCCTGGCGCTCGGCGAGGTCGACGGCGGCGCGCGCGGTGGGGATCTCCCAGCCGAGCTGGGCCTCGAGCTCGGCGCGGTGCTCGGCGAGCCAGAGGTAGAGGTCGGTCTCGGTGCGGTCGGGGAACTCGCGCAGCAGGCCCTGGTCGCGGATAATCTGTGCCACGGGTAGGTAGACCACATCGTACCAGTGGGCGGCGGCTTCCTCGAGGGTGACCGGCGCGTTGCGCTCGAGCTCCATATAGAAGCCGTGGACGTCGATGTGCTCGCGCAGGGTGAGGTACTGGCCGGGCTCGGTGAGGGTCATGCTGGCGCCAGGGCGGCTCTCGTCGAGGCGGGTGGCCTCGAGGAAGCCGGCCTGCTCGGCGCGGAGCAGTAGGTCGCGCGGCTGGGCGTTGGGGCTGAGGGGGACGCGCGAGCGGAAGGGGATGACGTAGGCCTGGATGCTCGTGGCGCCATTCTGGCGGGCGACCGAGACGCGGTGGTTGCCGTCGACGACGAAGTAGGCCTCGCCGATCTGGTATACCTCGATCGGGGGCAGGCCGGCCATGGCGTTGGCGGCGACCATGACCCGGGCCCAGCGGTCGGCGTCGGCGTCGGTGCGGGGGAGGAAGCTGCGGGTGAAGTCCTGGTAGCGGCCGACACTGCCGACGATCGCGTCGAGGGGGATCTCGCGCAGTTGGCGCTCGTTGGCGGCCGTGGCGCGCAGTTTGCGACGCACCTCCTCGAAGTTGAGCAGGTCGGCCGAGCTGCCGGTGGCCCCGGCGAGGAGGCGCTCCATCTGGGCGCGGCGGCGGAGGCGCCGAAAGTCGGCGACCGCCATGGCGAGCTGTCCTCCGCTCGGATTGGTCATGGGCACCCTGGTGTGTTCGTTAGGCAGGCCGATCTGCTTGCATTATAGCATTGGGCGCGCCAGCCCGGCCGGGGGGCCGGGCACCCAGAGCTGCTCAAGCGGCGGCCAGCTCGGTCGCCTCTGACGCAAAGCCGCCAGGGCAGGGTTGGGAACCGGGTCACGCTCTTCGCCGCTGCGCGCGGCGTGGGCACGGGGCCTCCACACCTCTCTCAAGCCTGGAACGTACAGCGCTGTGCGCCGGGGCGCAGCATTGCGTCGGCCCTCGCGGGCACGCTTCTTGCCCAGGGCGCTACTGAGCATACAAGGAGGCCTTATGAGTGAGCATATGCGCAACAGGCGCGATACGACGCCCCTGAACGGACCTGAGCCGGAGGGTGAGGAGAAGCTGCGGCAGCTGCGCGGCGACCGCAGCCTCGACGACCAGGGAACGGGTACGTTCTCGGCCGAAACGGTCGACGGGCTGGGCGAACTGACCGATAGCGACCAGTACCTGGGGGAGATTGAGGCGGGCGTGCATGACGACTTGCCCGACGACACCGAGAGCCTCGAGCTACTGACCGAGCTCGAGCTGCGCGACGGCGAGACCGACGACGCCTTCACGGCATCGGACGAAGGGTTGACCTACGTGCCCCCGATCGACCCGCCGACGCTGCCGAGCGGCTCGCGCGAGAACGCCGAGATCGCCAGCGGCTTCGGGGTCTCGGCCCTTGACGAGCCCTACAGCCCCGACAGCGCGGCGAGCATGTTGCCGGGCGACGACCAGATGGAGGCCCTGGTGCGCGAGGCCATCCGCGCCGAGAGTGCGACCAGCCCGTACGCCGATACCGTATCGATCAGCGTGCGTGACGGCGTCGTGACCCTGCGGGGCCTGGTGGTGGACCTCGAGGACAGCGACAATCTGGTCATGGCGGCGGCTTACGTCGAGGGCGTGGTCGAGGTGCTGGACGAGCTGCAGATCCACAGCCTCGAGCGCGAGGCCGAGTAGGGCGGTCCTGGCACCGGCAAAGCGAACCCCCTCCTGTGATGCAGGAGGGGGTTCGAGTTCGCGCTGCGGCGGCCCTAGATGTTGGGGACGATGGGCGCGACGTCGGGGTCATCGCCGCCGACCTGGTAGGTGCGCAGCACCCAGACCGAGGCGCCGTGCTCGATAAAGACCTCGGCGATGGCGCGGGCGGCCACCGGGGGCAGCATAGTGCGCCAGCTGCTCACGGCCTTGCCGAGGGTGCCGATCACGCCATCGGATTCGCCGAGGTTAGTGATCCCGTACTCCCAGTCCTCGCGGGCCGAGCCCCAGGGCACCAGCACGCGGCGCAGCTCTTCGCCGACCTCCTCGAGCTGGGCCAGGTTGCTGGCCTCGGCCGGGGTATCGGAGAGCTCGGCCCTGATATCGGCGCGGGCGGCGAGGATCTTGCCCATATCGCGGATCGCGCGGAACATCGCCTGGGCCGAGTCTTGAGCGCAGTTGTTGGTCGCGCCGACTCTGGTGCCGCCGCGGCCGTCGGCGATGCGGTAGCGAGCCTGCATGACCTCGAGGGCGGCGATGATGCCGTCGAGGGCGGAGACCTCTTTGCCCCAGACGATGAAGTTGCCGGTGACGCTATCGAGCTTGATCAGCATATCCTGGATGGGCCTGATCCCGGCCCAGCCGTACTGGCGGTCGCCCGCGTAGCGGCTGTAGTGGTGGGCTCCGGAGGATATCCCATCGGAGTTGTGGGCGTAGACCTGCTGGTAGACGATATCGAAGATCGGCTCGCCGCTGAGGGGCTCGTCGATCACGGTGGCCTCGCCCAGGGCGTTATGGCCCCAGTAGAGCGGCGTCTTCGCGGCGGGCTCGACCTTGTTGCCGCCGATGCCGCCGTAGAGGTGGATCAGCAGGGCGCGGTCGCCGACCCGCCAGGCCTCGCGGCCGGCGCTGGGCGTCACGCCGGCGCCGACCAGCAGGGCCGTGGTCGCCTCGCCCTTGGCGGCGGCCCTCTTCCAGGCCTTCGGCCTGAGGTAGTCCATCGACTCGCTGACGCCGTCGCAGAAGAGCTGCGGCTGCAGGCGCAGAAGCTGGCGCGGGGCCAAGGCGCGGACCACGAACTGGCCGCCCGTGTCCTGGGCGCCGTAGATATACCAGCCGGCCTCGTTGCAGGGCGAGCGCTCGATCCCGGCGGCGGTGCTGTTGCGGGTATCGTTGCCGTCGGGCACGACCTCGGGCATCAGCACGACCTCTTCGGGGCCGCTGAAGGCGCCCGAGGCGCGGTCATAGTGGCGCACCGTGTAGCCGTCGCCGGCGGCGGGGGCGACGAACTGCACCAGGGCGTAGAAGCGGCCCGTGATCTCGGCGGGTATGCGGGTGACGAAGAGGATGGGCCCCCCGCCGTCGTCGGGCCTGGCGCTGACCCGCACCTGGCCCTGGAGGCGCACGGTGACATCGTCGTAGGGGTGGGCGCCGGCCAGGGACTCGAGGGGGTTGACATCGGTCAAGTTGTTGACCCGCTCGGGGAGGATGGTGCCGGCCGCGGCGGCTTTATAAGAGTCCTCGTCGAAGTGGACATTGCGGGTCGCGCCCCAGAGGGCCGCGTTGAGCGCCAGGGTATTCTCCCAGCGCAGGCGCACCTTCTGGCCGATCAAGGCCCCGTGCTCGGCGGGGGCGTGGTAGAGCTCGATCCATGTCCCGCTGACCTGGAGGCGCTCGGTGAGCGTCGGGAGGATGAGGCGCCCCATCCACGCGCCGATCGGCTTGTAGCGGGTCGGATCGACGTTCTGGACAATGGGGTAGTGTTCGGGCCGATTAAACTCGGCCTGCCAGTAGCGGTGGTAGTTACTGTTCGCGACGGTAGCCATTGCACACTCCCTCAGGCCGCCTTGGCCCGCTTCTTGGCGTCTTTCTCAGCCCTGGCCGCGGCAGCCTTGGCGACGAACTCCTCAGAGATGCGCTCGGCCTCGGCGTTGGTGGCCGCCTCGGCCTCTCTGACGGCGGCGGCGTCGATCAGGCCCTCCTTCACCAGGACCGTGTTGATCATATCGATCGTGGCGACGGCGTGGGCCTCGCCCTCGGGGGTGAAGGCGGTCCACGAAAAGTAGTTGGTGCCGCCGTTGTGGTGCATCTTGCCCATGTTGACGAACTCGATCTTACCCTCGGCGAGGGCCTGGTTCCACTCCGACTGCTTGAAGATCGGCCAGCGCCCGGCATAGAGCTTGGCGCCCAGGCCGTGCAGCGGATCGAGGTCGCCCCAGAGGTGATAGAGCTTATCCATGGCTTTGACGCCGATGTCGTCGCTCATTACGCCGCCGACCGAGATGATGCGCAGGGGGGCCTTGAGCATCGGCTTGAGGAAGGTGCTGACGCCGAGCGAGATCTGGCCGCCGCCCGAGAAACCGAGCAGGGTGACCGGCTTGCCGCTGCCGATCCGGTAGCCGCGGGTCTCGAGCGCCTTGACGATCTCTTTGGCCACGCCGAGGTTATAGATCGGGCCGTAGCGCCGGTCGGCCGAGATCGCCACCTGGAACATGTTTCTGATATTGATCAGGAACTGGAGCAGGTCGTAGGGGTTCTCGAGGCGGCGCTTCTCAAGATAGTTCCATAGGCGGCTGAAGAAGGTCTGGGTGCCCAGGCCCGAGTTGGTGACCGAGTAGGGGTAGACATCGGGCACGAAGGTGGTCTGGGGGATGCGCTTGATCGCCAGCGCACCCCAGTCGATCTCCTCTTGCGGGATCGAGTCGGGGTCCATCGCGCCGATGCCCGAGAGGTAGACCAGGAAGTGATCGTTGGGGCTCTCGGGAACCTTAAGATTAAAGGCGAGGGGTTGCCCGGGCACGGGCGGGGTCTCCTTCTCGCCGTACCAGCCGGCCCACCAGCCGAGGCTCTCGAAGGGGGCCAGGGCGGCGGTGATGAAGAGCAGGATGATTGCGCCGAGGAAGATGGTGCCGATCAGGCTCAACATCTACTTGCCTCCCTTCGAGTTCGGACCCTGATTGGGATCGACGGCAAACTGGGTGAGGATGTCACTGACATCGGCGTCGAGGCTGGTGCCGGCGGCGAGTTGCCAGGCCTTGTTGCGCAGCGCGATCACGGGGCGGGCGATGGTATTGCTCATCACCCAGATCGCCAGCCAGCTCAGGCCGACCACGGCCAGGGCCGGCCACCACCCCACCTTAAAGCTGAAGGCGGTGGCCCCCGCGGCGATCAGCATGCTCCAGATGCCCAGGATGCGGTAGATGCCCTCGCCCAGATAGGGGATGAGCACCAGCAGCCCGAAGACATAAGGCGCGGCGCTCAGGCCCACCAGGCGCATCACCAGGCCGAAGCGGGGCGACTCGGGGAAGACTAGCAGACCGATCACCCAGATGAAGAAGGCCCAGACGATCAGGCTGATCGTGAAGACGAGGCCGTTGAGCAGCAGGCTGAGGAAGAAGCGGCCGGGGCTGACCCGGTTGACGAAGAGGATGACGCTCTGGCCGAGCAGCAGGCCTGCGCCGCCGAGGATGGCGATGGTCAGGATGATCCAGCCGGTATTGCCACCGCCCGACTGAAAGCGCTGCTCGACGAACTGAGCCACGGCCGGGTCGAGCCGCATGGACCTGGTGATACCTTGCCAGACCAACCAGATGAATTCGAACATAGCTCCTCCCGACGATGAGCGGGCACATGGCTCGGAGAACGTGTGCCGCAGGCGTAGGCATAGCTGCCGCCAACGTACGGCAATCCTGCATACGGTAGCATGCCGTTATGGCCATGGGCATCAGCAGCGGTGCTGACGATCGCGTGCATAAAGCGGAAGCGCGAGATCGGCAGATCTGCCTATTCGCTCGGCGCGAGGCGCGCCGTACAATCGTAGGCATTACGCTGCGGGGGATGAGGCGATACGAACGGCAATGTCTGCAAGAAGTGTATCACGGCGTCAGGATCGGCAACCGATGGATACACCCGCGCTCGATGCACTCTACACGGTCCAGGCGACCGACGAAGGCGGCGGCCTGCTCGAGATTGCGCGCCGGATCTATGGCAGCGCCGATCGCTGGACCGTGATCTACGAGACGAACCAGCACATTATCGGGACGAATCCCAACGTCGTGCGGGCCGGGCAGCAACTTGTGCTTACGGGGCTCGTCAGCGGCATCGCCGTCCCTGGCCTGGCCCGCGTCCACGTCGTCGAGCCCGCCGACCTGCACGAGGGCCTCGTGGGGATCGCGCGCCGGCTCTGCGGCAGGCCTGAGCTGTGGGAGCAGATCTACCGGGTCAATAAGGGCGTCATCGGCGAGGATCCGCAGCGCCTGCAGCCCGGCCAGCGCCTGCTGATCCTCGAGCCTTAGGCCGTTGCTGAGCGCGCTGGCGCCAGCCCCAGGGCGGCAGCCCAACTCGCAGGTGTTATACTGCCGGAAACGGTATCGATAACCCGCGAGCGTGCTATGCTCACTACGACCCCGGCTGCCTCCGGCACAGCCGCTTCCATGCTGACCCTGCGCGCGTGGCGCGAGCAGACTCTGCTCAAGCTCCTGCGGATCGCATTCGTGGTCATGCTGCTCCCTGTCGCCCTCGACATCGTCGGCTCGTGGGAGCGTGGGCGCCTCGACTGGATTATCTTCCAGGTCGTCGGGCTGGGCTTCTTCGGCGGGCTGGCCTTCTGGGGGCCCCTCGGCTATAAGCTGCGGGCCTACGGCCTGCTCGGCCTCTGTATCGTCTACGCCCTGCTGACGACCCTGAACCTAGGCCTGGTGGGGGCCGGACGCCTGCATGTGCTCTTCGCCGTGACGCTCGCGGTCTTGCTGCTCGAGCGCCGCGAGGCCCTGGGCGTGTGGGCGCTGGTCTCGGTGCTGGGCGTTGGCGTCCTCGGCGCGATGGGCCTGGGCCTCATCCCGATCCCGGACAGCGTCCCGCAACGGGCGATCGACCGCAACACCTTCCTGGTCAATACGCTCATCCTGGTGGCCTTCTCGATCGCAAGCGGCAGCGCCGTGCTCTCGCTGATCACCCGGCTCACCCAGAGCCTGCTGATGGCCACGGATGCGATCGCCGAGCGTGACGCCTTGACCATGAGCCTCGAGACGATGGTCGAGGCGCGCACCGAGGAGCTGCGCCGCAGCCAGGCGCTGCTCCAGGGCTTCCTCGACAACTCGCCGGCGGCGGTCTATGTGAAGGATCTCGAGGGGCGCTACCTGCTGACGAACGAATACATGCACCGGACCTACGGCCTCTCGGCGGCCCAGATGAACGGCCGGCGCGACGTCGAGCTGTTCGGCGAGGCCGCCGAGCCGTGGCGGGCCCACGAGCAGGCCGTGCTCGCGTCGGGGGAGACGATCGCGAGCGAGGCGGTCGCCGACGGAGGGGAGGGCGCCCGCACATACTACGAGATCAAGTTTCCCCTGCGCTCGGCCGGCGGCGCAATTACGGCGATCGGCGGCATCGCGGCCGATATCAGCGAGCGCAAGCAGGCCGAGGAGAAGCTGGCCCGACAGCTGCGCCTGCAGGCTGCGGTGGCCCGCTGCGCGCGCACGCTATTGCGGGCGACTGTGGCCCCGCATCAGCGCGAGGCCTTTCTGAGCGCCGTCTTCGAGGAGTTTCGCGTCAGCGCCGGGCTGGCCCATATGGGGCTCTACTGCTTCTCGCAGGCCGCCGACGAGCTGCACTACAAGTCGCTGTTCCAGCTGCCCGATCCCACCACCGCCACAGCCAGCACGCCGATCAGCAGCTTATCCTCTGCCGTCTCCGAGCCGCTGCTGCGCGGCGAGCCCGTGGCGGCGCCGGCCGAGCAGGCCTTTCAGCCGGGCGCGGTGAACCACGCCTTCTGGCAGCGGCGCAATATCGGCGGGCTCGCCGCGGCGCTGATCACCGTCGATGGGCGGGCCTGGGGTTTTGCGGGCTTCGGCACCCCGCGTGGGCTCAGCTTGCCCGACCAGCAAGAGCTGGCGATGCTCGGGGCCCTGGCCGAGATGGTGGGCGCCTTCCTCAGCCGCCTCGAGGTGAATCGCGCCCTCGAGCGCCAGCGGGCCTACGCCCAGGCTCTGGCCCGCTGCTCGGCGGCCCTGCTCGCCGAGATGGAGCGCAGCGAGACGCGGGCCGAGGCCTACCTGGATGCCCTGGGGCACCTGCTCGAGGCGGTGCGCTGCATCCGCGCCTATGTGTACGAGATGCTCCCCGCTGGGGCCGACGGCTTCGTCGCCCGGCTGCGCGCCGAGGCCTGCGCGCCCGAGGTGAGCTCCGACCCGCGCACGGCCCGCCTGCCCGAGGCGCTCTTCCCTGAGGCGACCCTGACCGAGCTGCGGGCCGGGCGAGCGGTGGGCGGGCCGATCGCCACGCTGATGGCCGACTCGCCCGCGTACCACGATCTGCTGCGCGACGCCGGGGTGGGCTCGGTGCTGATGATGCCCATCCACCTCGATGGCTGCATGTGGGGCTTCCTGGGCCTGAGCGATACGGCCGCCGAGCGGGCCTGGCTGCCCGACGACCTGCAGATGCTGCGCACGGCGGCAGAGATGCTCGCCGCCTTCGTGCGCGGCCGGATGATCTTGCGCGCCCTGCGCGAGCGCGAGCACTTCATCCAGCGCATCACCGAGGCCAGCCCGGACCTGATCTATGTCTTCGACCTGGCCGAACGGCGCAATGTCTTCGCCAACCGCGAGCTCTCAAGCCTGCTCGGCTACACGCTCGAGGAGGCGCAGGAGCTGGGGCCGCGGCTGCTCGAGACGCTGCTGAGGCCCGAGGATCTGGCGCGCTTCCCCGCCTTCCAGGCGCAGGCGTGGGCCGCCCTCGACAACGAGGTGGTCGAGTTCGAGTACCAGGCCCGCCGCACAGACGGCGCGCTGCGCTGGCTCGTCAGCCGCGAGGTGGTCTTCACCCGCGATCGCGACGGCCGGCCCGCCCAGATGCTCGGGCTGACCCGCGATGTGACCGAGACCAAAGAGGCCAGCATAGCCGTCGAGCAGAACGCCGCCCTGCTGCGCACGATCAGCGACGCCATCCCCGACGGCTACCTCTACCAGGTCGTCCAGCGCCCCGACGGCAGCTATGTGGGCTACACCTACCTCAGCCGCGGGATCGAGCAGCTGCTCGGCATCAGCATCGAGGCGGCCCTGGCCGACCCGAGCCTGGTGCGCGAAGCGGTCTTGCCCGAGGACCGGCCCCAGTTTGACGCCGCCGACAACGAGTCGGTGCGGATCCTCGGCACCTTCGACGTCGAGGTCCGCCTCCGCAGGGCCGACGGCGGCATCGGCTGGTTCCAGATGCGCTCGGTGCCCCGGCTCATGCCCGACGGCCAGATCCTCTGGAACGGGGTCTGTCTCGATATCTCGCAGCGCAAGGCGATCGAGCTGGCCCTGACCAAGACCAATCAGGCCATGCGCCACCGCGTCGACGAGCTGGCGGCGCTCAATCAGATCGCCCAGGCCCTGATGAGCTGGACCGACCTGCCCGCGGCGCTGCGCACGGTCGGCGCGATGCTCTTGCCGCTCTTCGCCGCCGGGCGGGTCGCGGTCTGGCTGCGCGAGGACGAGCGCGACGCGCTGTTCCAGGTCGCGGTGATCGGCCACGAGGGCGCGAGCCTGGGCGGCACGACTGTGCGCCTGCGCGACGTACCCCTGGCGCGGGCGGTGCTGAACGCGCGTCGGGGCAGCGTGCTGGACGGGGGCCGCTCGGACCAGGTGATCATCCCGCCCCTGGCGGGCGGGCTCGACGCCATGGACAGCAGCGCCCTGGTGCAACCCCTGCTCGTGCGCGGATCGAGCATCGGCCTGCTGGTGCTGCGGGCCGCCCCTGGCCGCCCGACCTTCACCCCGGCCGACGTCGAGCTGGCGCAGACCATCGCCGGCCTGCTCAGCAACGCGATCGAGAACGGGCGCCTGTTCCAGCGCACCATGGTCGAGGCCGCCCAGGAGGAGCGCCGCCGCCTGGCCCGCGAGCTCCACGACTCGATCTCGCAGTCGCTCTACAGCCTGGTGCTGCTCTCGCGGGCCTGGGGACGCATGGCGCCCGGGGCCGCGCCGGCCGACCTGGCCGATTGGTTCGGGCAGGTCGAGGGCGTCGCGCTGCAGTCGCTCAAAGAGATGCGTCTGCTGATCTACCAGCTCCGCTCGCAAGAGCTCGACGACCAGGGTCTGGCCGAGACCCTGCGCCACCGCCTCGCGGCGGTCGAGGGGCGCAGCGGCGTGACGGTGCGGCTCGACGCCGACAGCTACAGCCAGCCGGTGTCGCCCCTGGTCGAGCCGCAGCTGTACGCGGTGATCCAGGAGGCGCTGAATAACGCCCTGCGCCACGCGGGGGCGACGGCGATCACGATCGTGCTGCGCAGCGACGAAGAGGGTGTGCTGGTCGAAGTGCGCGATAATGGGCGCGGCTTCGACGCCGAGCAGCCCTCGGCCGGCCTGGGCCTGACCACCATGCGCGAGCGGGCCGAGGCCATCGGCGGCAAGCTGAGCCTGACGAGCGCGCCGGGACAGGGCGTCGCCGTGAGGCTGCTGCTGCCGCCCGAACAGCCGGGGCGCCAGGACGGGCTCGCGAAAGCGGGAGCGAGGAGGCGAAAACGATGAGCAACCCCCCGATCCGGATCATCGTGGCCGACGACCATCCGATCGTGCGCCAGGGCCTCAGGCTGCTGCTGTCGCTCGAGAGCGAGTTCGAGCTGGTGGGCGAGGCCAGGAATGGCGCCGAGGCGGTGCAGCTGGTGGGCGGCGAGCGCCCCGACGTGGTGGTCCTCGACCTGATGATGCCGGGGGTCGACGGCCTGACGGCCATCCCCGAGATGCGCCGGGCCTACCCCGAGGTGCGCATCCTGATCCTGACCAGCTTCACCGACGATGAGAAGGTGGTGGCGGCCCTGCAGGCGGGGGCGGCCGGCTGCATGATCAAGGACTCGTCGCCCGAGGAGCTGCTGGCCGCGATCAGGGCTGTGGCCCGCGGCGAGAGCGCCCTGCACCCGCTGGTGGCCCAGCGCCTGGTGCAGAGCATCAGGCGCCCCGCGCCGCGCCGCGAGAGCCTCGACGACCTCACCGCCCGCGAGGTCGAGGTGCTGCGCTGCGTCGGCCAGGGTATGGCGAACCAGCAGATCGCCGACGAGCTGCAGGTCTCGATCCGCACGGTCCACTCGCACATCCGCAATGTGCTCGACAAGCTCGACCTCGAGAACCGCATCCAGCTGGCGCTCTACGCGCGCGACAACGGGCTGATGTAGGCGCCCCTGTGACCTTTTGGCGCCTCGCGACGTCGGGGGCGCCGGGCTGCGCTCTACGCATCTCTACCTAGCTGCACCCCTCACAATTGTGCAGGCGCCCCCCGCAACTCTGCTGATGCCCGCGAGCCTTCGCGCGGGTATAGTACGAATGGGTCACGAGGGGAGCGGTTTCAGCGAGGATGCGGGCATGCGGTTTCGCAGCAACTTTGTCGCCAAGATCCGCAATCTCATCACCCCCGAGCTGGCCGAACAGATTGGTGTGGTCCTGGAGCTCGACCCTGAGACGGTCAAGAAGGGCGCTGAGCTGGCTGTTCCGCTCCTGACTACAGTCCTGGCGAAGGCTGCGAGTACACGAGAGGGCGCCGGGCGAGTGCTGGCAATGATTGAGCAGAGCGACGCCACAGTTCTGGCAAACCTTTCGAGCTATGTGGCGGCCTTCCGCCCGGGCGACAGCGCCGCCATGCTCGCGCCCCTTTTCGGCGCAGGTCAGGGCGCCGTCTTCGCCAGCCTGCGGCGCGGCGTCGGGATCGACCTGCGGCCCCTGACCGCGATGATCGCGCCGATGTTCCTGGTCGTGCTGGGCTGGAGCGTGCGCGAGCTGCGGCTCGATGCCAACGGACTCGCCGACCTGCTGCAGGGCGAGGCCCGCGGCCTGGCCCGCTCGGGCAGCCCGGCCGTCGCCCTCGTCCGCATCTCGCTGAGGGCCGGCGAGGCCCAGGCCGCGGTCAGGGCGAGCTTCAGCGACGACGAGTGGGCCCTGCTGAAGCGGGGGGTCGCCATCGCCGCAGCCATGGTGATTATCTCGGCCCCCTCGGGCTCTATCGGGCGCAGCCTGGAGCTTCGCGCCTTGGTCGACAGTGTCGGGGCTCACCTGGCGGCAAGTGCCTCCAGGGGGCTTGTCGGCGCCCTCGCCGACGAGCCCATGGCCGAAGAGGTCCGCGCCTCTCTGGATCAGGCCCTGAGCAGCCTGGGTCAATCAGGCGACGCCACGGTGCGGGCCGATAATCTCTACTGCATCACCCTCGCCGCCCGCGTCGCCGAGAAGGCCGGCCCCAGCGAGGCCCTCGCCTACAAGGCCATGCTCCTGGGGTGTGCCCAGACCGTGGCCGGGGCGGCCCGCGAGGGCGGCTTCCTCGGCCTCGGCGGGGTGCTGGTCAACGAGGCCGAGCAGCTGACCCTGGCGGAGATCAGCGTCGCCATCCAGAGCTAGCCCCCGCCCAGACACAGCTACGCCGGGCACAGATGGCGGGCCCAGGAGCGGTGGAGGAGTGAAGACCGCGGCAAACGGAAGACCGGCTAGCCTGAAGTTCGCGACCGCTACGCACAGCTGATTGTGCCCCTGAGTGATACGCGGCGGGGACCTACAGCCCCCGCTGCAAGCCCGAGCAAAGGCTCGTAAAACGCCTCTCTGGCGGTGATGAGGTACGCTATGGCCCAGACTGCCCCTACCCGTGTGATGACCGTCGATACTCAGGCCCTCGTGCACAGCGGCGTGCGCAACTTCCTCGGACCGTTCGCTGACCTTGAGCTGGTGAGCGAGGCCTACAACGGTAACGATGCTCTACGCCTCTGCGAACGCCACGAGCCCGACGTCGTGCTGGTCGATATCGCGGCCCTCGGGGCTGACTGGGATGAGTGCCTGAGGCGCATGCGAGCCCGCCACCCCAGCGTGCGTATCATCGTGTTGACCAACACCCTCGACGGCGACATGGTCGAGCTGGCCCTGCAGGCCGGGGCGTGCGGCTATCTGCTGAAGGACGTCCAGGCCCTGACCCTGGTCCAGGCTATCAGAAGCGCCGCGGCCGGCCAGCAGGTCCTCGACCCCGAGGCGACCCACGCGCTGATCCGCGCCGTGCGGCGGGCCGACGAGGGCGGCTGCGACCTCTCGCGCCGCGAGCGCGAGGTGCTCAACCTGCTGGCCCGCGGCCTCTCGAACCGCGAGATCGCCGCCCGCATGTTTATCAGCACCGCCACGGTGAAGTTCCATACCCGCAGCATCCTCGCCAAGCTTGGCGTGAGCACGCGCGCCCAGGCGATCGTGCGAGCCTACGAGCGCTGCCTGGTGCCCAAGCTTGTGCCAAGCACCGAGAGCGCCGAGCTCGCCCCGATCGGCGGCTTCGTCGGCTTTGCGCCCCTCGTGCGCCAGGCCTGATCCGCGCGCCTCCGGACTTCCTTCAGCCGCCCTCCCCGGATCGGGGTGAGGGTGGCTGTGTGGTGCGACGGGGGCCACGTAGACGAGAGAGGAGATTCAAGGATGGCCAGGTCCAAGCCGAAGCCGATCGCCAGGCAGACCGCCGAGCAGCAGCGTCTGAACGAGGCGCGCCTGGGCGCGGCCCCCTGGAAGCTGTGGGGGCCCTACCTGAGCGAGCGCCAGTGGGGCACGGTCCGCGAGGATTATAGCGACGACGGGAACGCCTGGAGCTACTTCACCCACGACCAGGCCCGCTCGCGCGCCTACAAGTGGGGCGAAGACGGCATCGCCGGGCTCTCGGACGACCAGCAGCGCCTGTGCTGGGCCCTGGCCCTCTGGAACGGCAACGACCCCATCCTCAAGGAGCGCCTCTTCGGCCTCGCCAACGCCGAGGCCAACCACGGCGAGGACGTCAAGGAGTACTACTTCTACCTGGACAGCACGCCCACCCACTCGTGGATGCGCTTTCTCTACAAGTATCCCCAGGCGGCCTTCCCCTACGAGGACCTTGCCAGGACCAATGCTGGCCGCTCGCGCAGCGAGATGGAGTACGAGCTGCTCGACACGGGGATCTTCGACGACGATCGCTACTATGATGTCTTCGTCGAGTACGCCAAGGCGGGGCCCGAGGATCTGCTGATCCAGATCAGCGTGGCCAACCGCGGGCCCGAGGCCGCCACCCTGCACCTGCTGCCCCAGCTCTGGTTTCGTGACACCTGGTGGCTGCACCCCGACGAGCCGCGCCCGGTGCTGCGGGCGGTCACCGGCCCGTCTGGGATCAAGGCCGTTCAGGCCGCGCACCCCGCCCTCGGCGCCTACTTCCTCTACGCCGAAGGGGCCCAGGCCCTGCTCTTCACCGAGAACGAGAGCAACCAGGAGCGCCTGTGGGGCCAGCCCAACCCGCAGCCCTACGTGAAGGACGCCTTCCACCGCTATGTGGTGGGCGGCGAGGCCGGCGCGGTCAACCCCGCCCAGACCGGCACCAAGAGCGCCGCCCACTATGTGCTGAGTGTGGACGCCGGCGCGACCGTGAGCGTGCGCCTGCGCCTCACCACGGCCGCCCCCGAGGCGAAGTACCGGCCCTTCGGGGCCGACTATGCCAAGGCCTTCGCCGCGCGCCGGGCCGAGGCCGACGCCTTCTACGCCGCGATCACCCCGCCCAGCCTCGGGGCCGACCAGACCCTGGTGATGCGCCAGGCCCTCGCCGGCATGCTCTGGACCAAGCAGTACTACTTCTTCGACCTCGATCGTTGGCTGGATGAGCACGGCGCCAACCCGGTCAGCGGCGGCAAGCGTCACTCGCGCAACCGCGAGTGGGTACACATGCTCAACGGGCATATCATCTCGATGCCCGACAAGTGGGAGTACCCCTGGTACGCCGCGTGGGACCTGGCCTTCCACACCCTGGCCCTCTCGGCGGTCGACCCCGACTTCTCGCAGGAGCAACTGCGCCTGATGCTGGGCGACGACTACCTGCACCCCAACGGCCAGATCCCCGCCTACGAGTGGAACTTCGGCGACGTCAACCCGCCGGTCCACGCCTGGGCCACCCTCTTCAACTTCGCCGTCGACCAGCAGCAGGACACGACCGACGTCACCTTCCTCAAGGGGGCCTTCAACAGGCTGCTGCTCAACTTCAACTGGTGGGTCAACCGCAAGGACCCGGGCGGGCGCAACCTGTTCAACGGCGGCTTCCTCGGCCTCGACAATATCGGGGTCTTCGACCGCAGCTCGCCGCTGCCCACAGGCGGCCACCTCGAGCAGGCCGACGGCACGGCCTGGATGGCCTTCTATAGCCAGAACATGCTCGAGCTCGCGATCGAGCTGGCCCAGCACGACCCCGCCTACGAGGATTTTATCCTCAAGTTCGCGCAGCACTTCCTCTGGATCGGCGGCGCGATGGACAAGGTCGGCCTCCACGGCGACGAGCTCTGGGACGAGGAGGACGGCTTCTTCTATGACGTGCTGGTGCTGCCCAATGGTCAGGCCGAGCGGATCAGGGTGCGCTCGATGGTGGGCCTGCTGCCCCTGGCCGCCACGACGGTCATCCCGTACGAGATCCTCGAGCGCTTCCCCAGGATCGCGGCCAGCGTCGCGGCCTTCAGCGCCAAGCACCCCGAGCTGGTCGCTAACCTGCATCCCCTCGGCACGCCCGGGGTCAATGGGCGGCGCCTGCTGGCTCTGGTGAACGAGCGCAAGCTGCGCCGCATCCTGGCGCATATGCTCGACGAAGAGCGCTTCCTCAGCCCATACGGCATCCGCGCCCTCTCGCGCTCGCACCTCGAGCACCCCTATGTGGTTCAGGTCGGCGGGCAGGAGTACCGAGTCCAGTACCTGCCGGCCGAGTCGGACAACGGCATGTTTGGCGGCAACTCGAACTGGCGCGGGCCGATCTGGGTGCCGGTCAATGTGTTGCTGATCAGGGCCCTGCTGCAGTTCTACAGCTACTACGGTGATGACTTCAAGGTCGAGCTGCCGACGGGCTCGGGCAACATGGTCACGCTCTTCGAGGCGGCGAAGGAGATCGCCGACCGCCTGGCGAAGATCTTCTTGCGCGACGAGACCGGCAGGCGCCCGGTCTACGGCGGCGCCGAGAAGTTCCAGCGCGATCCCCACTGGCGCGACCTCGTGTTATTCTATGAGTACTTCCACGGCGATAATGGGGCGGGCCTGGGGGCCAGCCACCAGACCGGCTGGACCGGCGTGGTGGCCAGGCTCATGCAGCTCTTCGGCTCGATCACGCCCGAGTCGGTGCTGGGCGAGGCGTCCAGACCCCTGGCGCGTGTCTACAGAGGCCCCGAGGTGGCCCAGCCGCCGGTCTCCGCCGACTGATTCGCCGTTCCTTCCCTGCCCCCCTCCCCAATGAGGGCGAGGGGGAAATGAGGTGCCTGATGGAGATCGAGCTCGGGCTGCTGCGCAGCGTCGACGAGTGGGAGGCGAGCGAGGGCGCTCCCGCGCCGCTGGGGGCGACCTGGGTCGAATCCCGGGGCGCCTACAACTTCGCGATCTACTCGCGCAGCGCGACGGCCGTCACCCTGCTGCTCTACAGCGAGGCCGACCCGGCCAGGCCCCTCGTTACGGTCACCCTCGACCCGCGCCACAATAAGACCGGGCGGATCTGGCACTGTATGGTCCCGGCCGACAGGCTGCGCGGGGCCACGCTCTACGCCTACAGGGTCGAGGGACCTGACGAGCCCGAGCGCGGCCTGCGCCACGACGCCGAGAAGATCCTGATCGACCCCTACGCCCTCGAGGTCTACTTCCCGCCCGCGTACAGCCGCGACGCCTGTGCCGCGCCGGGCCCGACCGACGGCAAGGCGCCCCTCGGCATCCTGCCCACCCGCGAGATTGTGCACTTCGACTGGGGCGCCGACCCGCGGCCGCGCCACACCCATGACCTGATCGTCTACGAGCTGCACGTCAAGGGCTTCACGGCCAGGGCCAACTCGGGGGTGACCCCCGAGCGGCGCGGCACCTTCGCCGGCCTGATCGAGAAGATCCCCTACCTGCTCGAGCTCGGGGTGACCGTGGTCGAGCTGCTGCCAGTCCACCAGTATGACCCCCAGGAGGGGAACTACTGGGGGTATATGACCCTGAACTTCTTCGCGCCCCACCACACCTACGCCCTGGGCGACCCCATGGTCGAGTTCCGCGAGATGGTGAAGGCCTATCACGAGGCGGGCCTGCAGGTCTGGCTCGACGTGGTCTATAACCACACCAGCGAGGGCGGGGTCGACGGGCCGACCTACTCGTACCGCGGCTTCGACAACCGCAGCTATTACCTGCTCCAGTGGGATAAGTCGCAGTATATCAACGATACGGGCTGCGGCAATACCTTGCGCTGCGGCCACCCCTCGGTGCGCGGCCTGGTGATCGAGAGCCTGCGCCACTGGACCTCCGAGATGCACATCGACGGCTACCGCTTCGACCTGGCCTCGATCCTGACGCGGGCCCCCGACGGCGCGATCGACTGGATCGACCCGGCCCTGATCAGCGAGATCAGCGCCTTCGCCTACGCGCGCGATGTCACCCTGGTGGCCGAGGCCTGGGACATCGCCAGCTACCAGCTGGGCCGCAGCTTCCCCGGCCAGATCTGGCGTCAGTGGAACGGCAAGTATCGCGACGATGTGCGGGCCTTCGTCAAGGGCGACCCGGGCAAGGTGCCGGCCCTGATGCAGCGTATCTACGGCTCGGACGACCTCTTCCCCGACAATCTGCCCGAGGCCTACAGGCCCTTCCAGAGCGTCAACTTCGTCACCGCCCACGACGGCTTCTGCCTCTACGACCTCACGGCCTATAACGAGAAGCACAACCACGCCAACGGCCACAATAATACCGACGGCTCCAACGATAACTTCAGCTGGAACTGCGGCTGGGAGGGGGACGCGGGCGCGCCGCTCGAGGTGCTGGCCCTGCGCCGCCGCCAGGTGAAGAACTTCTTCACTCTGCTGATGATGGCCAACGGCACGCCGATGTTCTGCGCCGGGGACGAGTTTCTCAACACCCAGGGCGGCAATAACAACCCGTACAACCAGGACAACGAGACCAGTTGGCTCGACTGGAGCCTGCTCAAGCCCAACGCCGACGTCTTTCGCTTCTTCAAGCAGCTGATCGCCTTCCGCAAGGCCCACCGCTCGATCGGGCGCAGCACCTTCTGGCGCGAGGATATCAGCTGGTATGGGGTCCACGGCTTCGTCGACATGAGCGAGAGCTCGCGGGCTCTGGCCTACTGCCTGCGCGGGGCCTCGCAGCGCGACGGCGACCTGTATGTGATGATCAACGCCTACTGGGAGGGGCTGGACTTCAGGGTGCAGGAGGGCGAGGCCGGGGCCTGGCTGCGCGTGGTCGATACCAGCCTGCCCAGCCCCGACGATATCGCCGAGCCGGGGCGCGAGGCGCCGCTGCCCGGGCTCGTGTACCGCGTCGGGCCGCGCTCGGTTGTGGTGCTGTATAAACCGCCGTCCCCCTAAGTCTGGAGGGCCCATGCTGCCTCATCTCCGACGGCTCGCCGTGATCTACAAGCCCTATCGGGGGCGCCTCATCCTCTCGCAGGTGCTGTTACTGCTCTCGGCCTGCGCCACCCTGGCCACGGCCTTCCTCTCGCAGCGGCTGATCAACCAGGGCATCGGCGCCGGCGATGCCGAAGTGATCGTGACCACCGGCCTCTGGATGCTCGTGGCGGCCCTGATCGCGGGGGCGGCCATGATCGGCGCCGGCTGGTACGCCGTCTTCTTCTCGCAGGGCACCGCCTACTTCATCAGGCGCGAGGTCTACCGCAAGATCGAGACCTTCTCGTTCGCCAACTTCGACCGCCTGCGCACCGGCAACCTGCTGGTCCGGCTCAGCGCCGACACCCAGAATGTCGCGCGGGCGATTATGTACTCGATCTTCATGCTGCTCTACGCGCCCTTCATGCTGGTGATCGCCTTCGGCTTGGCGCTGCTCAGCTCGCCCGACCTGGTCTGGATCCTCTTGCTGGTCTCGGCGGTGGTGATCGGCCTGATGTGGTTGATCATCCCGCGGGTCTTCAGGGCCTACGCCGCCCGCCAGAAGCGCCTCGACGACCTGAACAACACCATGCAGGAGAACCTGGCCGGTATCCGCGTGGTCAAGGCCTTCGTGCGCGAGGAGCTGGAGCAGGAGAAGTTCGGGCGGCGCTCGCTGGCCATGCGCGAGGTGGCCTTCCAGGCCGCCTTCCTGGTCGCCTTCCTCAGCCCGCTGCTCCAGGGCCTGACCCAGCTCGGCCGCACCTTTGCGATCTGGATCGGCGGCAACCAGGTGCTCGCCGGCAGTGGCCTCGACGTCGGCCAGCTGGTGGCCTTCACCCAGTACCTGCAGATGGTGGTGACGCCTCTGGCCATGATGGCCGTGGTCGTGCCCTTCATCCTGCGCGGCGAGACCTCGGCCGAGCGCCTGGCCGAGGTCTATGATGCGCAGCCGGCCGTGAGCGACCAGCCCGCGGCCCGCGCGCTCGACCCAGCCCAGGTCAAGGGCCGGATCGTCTACGAGGAGGTCAGCTTCGCCTTCCAGCGACCAGACGGCCAGCTCGACCCGCCTGTGCTCAGGGGCATCAACTTGACGATCGAGCCCGGGCAGCGGGTCGGCATCCTGGGCTCGACCGGCGCCGGCAAGAGCGCCCTGGTCAATCTCATCCCGCGCTTCTACGATGTCACCGCGGGGCGGGTCACGATCGACGGGATCGACGTGCGCGACATCCCCCAGGACAACCTGCGCCAGATCGTCGGCATCGCCCTGCAAGAGGCGGTGCTCTTCAAGGGCGACCTGCGCTTCAACCTGAAGTTCGGCGACCCGGGCGAGGACGACGACGTGATGATCGCCGCCGCGCAGGCCGCCGACGCCCACGGCTTTGTCGCCAATCTGCCCGAGCAGTATGACGCCCCGGTCACGCGGCGCGGCTACAACTTCTCGGGCGGCCAGCGCCAGCGCCTCTCGATGACCAGGGCCCTGACCCCCGAGCCGCGCATCCTCATCCTCGACGACAGCACCAGTGCCCTCGACGTCGCCACCGAGAGCCGCGTGCAGAGCAACATCCCGACCTTCGTCCAGGGCGCGACCACGATCTATGTCGCCCAGCGCATCAGCGCGGTGATCGACCTCGATGTAGTGGTGCTGATGGAGCAGGGCCGCATCGCCGAAATCGGCTCGCACGAAGAGCTGGTGCGGCGTAGCCCGCTCTACCGCGAAATCTTCGCTTCGCAGCTCGGCGCCGAGAATCTGCCCCCGCTGGAGGTGCCGCAATGAGCGCTACCACTCGACCGCTCGACCGCCTCGCGGCCCCGGCCCTGGAGGCGAAGGATCCTGAGGATCAGGTGCTCGGCCGGCTGCTGGGCTATATGATCAGGGGCGAGAATCGCGGGCGCTTCTGGTTCGGGGTGGCGCTGCGGGCGATCAGCCAGGTCTGCCTCATCCTGGTGCCCTATCTCTCGTCGCGGGCCCTGAATGTGCTCAGCACCCCTGGCGGCAGCAGCGCCGAACTGGGGCGCTGGTCGCTCTATGCGGCGATCGCCGGCCTGCTGGCCCTGCTGATCTCATTCGTCGCCGACCGCACCTTCGCCGGGCTCGCCACGAGCGCCCTGAGCAACCTGCAGCGCCATCTCTTCGGCCACATGCAGACCCTCTCGCTCAGCTTCTTCGACAAAAACCCGCCCGGCGACCTGATCTCGCGCGTCAATAACGACTCCGAGGCCGTGGCGGTCTTCTACGAGAGCGCGGTGTCGCAGCTGATCCGCGCGCTCATCCAGGTGCTGCTCGTCACCGTGATCATCTTCCTCATGAACTGGCGCCTGGCGATCGCGGCCCTGGTGATCGTGCCGGTGCTGCTCTTCGTGGTCAATGTGGTCCAGAAGATCTCGGTGCCGGCCTTCGCCAAGATGCAGGAAGAGCTGGGCGAGCTCTCGGGCTTCCAGGAGGAGACGATCGCCGGCCATAAGGTGATCATCAGCAACCGCCGCCAGGCCTGGGCAAACGAGACCAACGAAGACCTCTCGGCTGCCGCCTTTCGGACCGCCAGCAGGGCGAACTTCACGACGCTCATGCAGACCCCGCTGACCGTCGCCCTGACGATCGTGCAGACGGTGATCGTGCTGATCGTCGGGGCCCTGCAGGTGCTCAACGGCACGGCCACTCTGGGCGAGATCGTGGCCTTCACCGGCTATGCCGGGCTGCTCTCGAGCGCCCTGAGCGATATGGCCACGCTGCAGAATCCGCTGCAGAACGCCCTGGCCGGCGGCAGGCGCGTCTTCGCGATTATCGACGAGGTGGCCACGGTCAAGGATGCGCCGGACGCCCGGCCGTTTGAGTTCAAGGGCGGCCAGGTGGTCTTCGACAACGTCGACTTCAGCTACAACCCCGGGCGCAAGATCCTCAAGCACAACACCTTCACCGCCGAACCAGGGCAGAAGATCGGGCTCTGCGGGCCGACCGGGGCGGGCAAGAGCACGATCATCAACATCCTGACCCGCTACTACGATATCGACAGCGGCACGCTGCTGATCGACGGCCAGAGCATCAGCACGCTGAGTCAGAGCAGCCTGCGCCAGCAGATCGGCGTAGTGCTGCAAGAGGCCTTTCTCTTCACCGACACGGTGATGAATAACCTCAAGTACGCCCGCGAGGGCGCCACCGACGAGGAGTGTATCGCGGCGGCGA
>CAZKTU010000055.1:26752-32067 GCA_964555675.1 uncultured Oscillochloris sp. | reverse complement strand
GGCCCGCTTGGGGTATACTGCCCCGTGTCCCCCTGGAGCAGAGTCCGCAGCTGAGGAGATCCGCCAATGGCAACTAGAGCGCGCGGTGCGATTGCCCGCACCCCCGGGGCCCCGGTGAGCATCGAGGAGTTCACGATCGACGACCCGGGCCCGAACGAGGTACTGGTGCGCATCCTGGCCTCGGGGGTCTGCCACACCGACCTGGGGGTCAAGAGCGGCACCTACGGCAGCGAGGGCTTCCCCTTCCTGCTCGGCCACGAGGGCGCGGGCGTGATCGAGGCCGTCGGCCCCGGCGTCACCGGCCACCAGGTGGGCGACCATGTGATCCTGGCCTGGCGGGCGCCCTGCGGCGCGTGCCGCTTCTGCCGGGTCGGCAAGCCCAACTTCTGCGCGGCCAGTCTGAACGCCGAGAAGCGCATGCGCACCCTCGACGGCCAGACCCTCAACCCCGTGCTGGGCATCGGCACCTTCTGCACCCACACCCTCGTCCACGCCGCCCAGGCCGTGCGCTACGACCCGGCCCTGCCGGCCCCCCAGATGTCGCTGATCGGCTGCGGCGTGATGACCGGGGTCGGCGCGGCGCTCTACGCCGCCGATGTGCAGCCCGGCACCAGCGTGGCCGTCTTCGGCTGCGGCGGGGTCGGCGACAGTGTGATCGCCGGCGCGCGCCTGGCCGGGGCCACCACGATCATCGCCGTCGACATCGACCCGCGCAAGCTCGAGTGGGCCAAAGAGTTCGGCGCGACCCACGTGGTCGATGCCAACGCCGGCGACCCCGTGGCCCAGATCAAGGCCCTCACCGGCGGCAACGGGGTCAACTACTCGTTCGAGGCCGTGGGCATCGCCAAGACCTGGGAGCAGGCCCTGTTCTGTCGCGACCTGGCCGGCACCTGCATCATGATCGGCGTGCCCGGCCCGGGCCCCCAGCTCACCCTCGACCTGCAGCGCTTCTTCGACCTCGGCGGCAAGGTCGGGGTCTCGTGGTACGGCGACTGCCTGCCCACCCGCGACTTCCCGCTGCTGGCCGACTGGTACCGCCAGGGCCAGCTCAACCTCGACAAGATCGTCACGCGCACGATCAGCCTCGACGAGACCGAGGAGTCGTTCGAGGCCATGAAGCGCGGCGAGACCCTGCGCTCGGTGATCGTGTTCGAGTAGGTAGAGCAATCTATGTTCACGCTGATCAAGGAGCTGACCGAGCTCGACGGCCCGGTCGGCGAGGAGCGGGTCGTGCTCGAGCGGGTGGCCGAGCTCTGGCGCGAGGCCGGGGCCACGCTCGAGCAGACCCGCACCGGCAATCTGCTCGCCCACTGCGGCGGCCAGGGGCCGCGCCTGCTGCTCGTCGCCCACGCCGACGAGCTCTGCTACCTGGTGCGCTCCGTCCACGCGGGCGGCTTCCTCTGGCTCGCCAACGGCCAGGCCTGGCAGCGCGCCACCAGCCTGCGCAACTGGTTTACCGTCGGCCAGCGGGTGCGGGTGCTGGCCCGCTCGGGGGCCATCCCCGGCGTGCTGGCCGCCGCGACCGGGCATCTGGCCTCGCAGGCCCTGGCCGAGCCGGGCGAGTTGACCTGGGATGACTTCTGGGTCGATACGGGCCTGAGCGCCGACGAGCTCCTGGCCCGCGGGGTCACGCCCGGCACCCGCGTGATCTGGGACGCGGCGACGGTGCAGCACGGCCCCCACGTCGTCGGCAAGGCCCTCGACGACCGCGTGCCGATCGCGGTGCTCACCGAAGTGCTGCGGCGCGTCCCGCCCGCCGAGCGGCGCTGGGAGCTGACCCTGGCCTGCACGGTTCAAGAGGAGATCGGGCTGATCGGGGCGGCGGCCCTGGCCGCGCGCCACAGCTACGAGGCTGCGATCGCCGTCGAGATCGGCATGGCCGGCGACATCCCCGGGGTCGACCAGCGCGCCATGCCGGTGCGCCTCGGCGCGGGGCCGATCCTGGTCCATAAGGACGCCCTGGTCCACTACGACCATCGCCTGACCCGCGCCCTCGAGGAGGTGGCGGCCGCGCGCGCCATCCCCATCCAGCACGCCGTCTTCGGCTCGTTCGGCAGCGACGGCGCAGCCCTGATGCGCGCCGACATCCCCGCCGCGCTCGTGGCCTTCCCCGCCCGCTACACCCATAGCCCCTTCGAGACCGGGCACCTGGGCGACATCGAGGCCCTCGTCGCGTGGCTGTGCGCGTTTGTGGCCGAGGGCCCGCGCTAGTACCGCTGGAGGGCGATGGGCCAGAGGGCGCAGTATGCTGCGCTCTCTGGCCTGCCGCCCTTCATACGATCTCCACACCGGCAGGCTATACTCGCGCCTATGAACACTACCTCCACCAACCCACCCGGCCCGCGTCAGCGCTACCCTGGCGAGAGCCTGCTCGGCTTTCAGCGCGACCCGCTCACCTTTTTGAGCGGGCTGCGCGACCGCTATGGCGACATCGCGCGTTTCAAGGTCGCGCGCGGCGACTTCTTCTTGATCAGCAAGCCCGAGTGGATTGGCGATGTGCTGGTGACGCACCAGCGCAACTTCCACAAGGGCCGGGCGCTGCAGGCCGCCAAACGCGCCCTCGGCGAAGGGCTGCTGACCAGCGAGGGGGCGCACCACCTGCGCCAGCGCCGCCTCGTCCAGCCGGCCTTCCACCGCCAGCGTATCGCCGAGTACGCCGCCACGATGATCCACTATGCCGAGCGCACCCGCAGCAGGTGGCGCGACGGCGAGACCCTGGACCTCGACGAGCAGATGATGCGCCTGACCCTGGCGATCGTCGGCAAGACCCTGTTCGACGCCGACGTCGAAGGCGACGCCGAAGAGGTCGGGGCCGCCCTGACCGAGCTGCTCGAGCTATTCCCCCTGCTCAGCCTGCCCTTCTTCCCGCTGATCGAGAAGCTGCCGCTGCCGCGGATGCGACGCGCGCGGCGCGGCGCCGCGGCCCTCGACGCCCTGATCTATCGCATGATCGCCGAGCGGCGGGCGGGGGGCGCGGATCACGGCGACCTGCTCTCGATGCTGATGCTGGCCCAGGACGAGGAGGGCACGGGCAGTATGTCCGACCAGCAGGTGCGCGACGAGGCCCTGACCCTCTTCCTGGCGGGCCACGAGACCACCGCCAACGCGTTGACCTGGACCTTCTACCTGCTCTCGCAGAACCCCGCCGCGGCCGAGGCGCTGCACGCCGAGCTCGATCAGGCCCTGGCCGGCAGGCCGCCGACACCCCAAGACTTCCCGCGCCTGGTCTATACGCGCCAGGTGCTGGCCGAGGCGATGCGGCTCTACCCGCCGGCGTGGACCCTCGGGCGGCTGGCCCTGGGCGACTACGAGGTGGGCGGCTACAGCATCCCGGCGGGCTCGATCGTCTTGATGAGCCAGTGGGTCGTGCACCGCGACGAGCGCTTCTACCCCGACCCGCTGCGCTTCGACCCGGCGCGCTGGACACCCGAGGCCCAGGCGGCGCGACCGAAGTTCGCTTACTTCCCTTTCGGGGGCGGCACGCGCATCTGTGTCGGCGAGCAGTTCGCCTGGGCCGAGGGCGTGCTGCTGCTGGCGACGATCGCCCAGCAGTGGCGGCTGAGCCTCGACCCGGCGCAGGTGGTCGCCACGAAGCCCCTGGTCACCCTGCGCCCGCGCCACGGGATGCGGATGCGGGTGGAGCGGCGCATTGACAAAGGTGATCGCACCGGGTAGTGTGAGAGCCACACAATGCCCGAAGCAAGGATAGGCGCGCTGCCCGCGCAGCGCATGCGACGTTTCACGACAAAGGAGTTGTGCGATGAGCGGTCTCGGCCGGCGGATGATCGCGTCCAATCCCGTGACGGAGAAGCTGCGCAATGGACAGCCCTCGGTGGGCAGTTGGCTCTCGCTTTGCTCGCCCGCCGCGGCCGAGAGTATGGCGCCGATGGGCTGGGACTGGCTGGTGGTCGACGCCGAGCATAGCCCGGTCGGCTTCGAGACCATGGTCAACTGCTTCCGGGCCGCGCAGCTGGGCGGCGTGGCCCCCCTGGCCCGCGTGCCCTGGAACGACACGATCTGGATCCAGCGCACCCTCGACGCAGGCGCGATGGGGCTGGTCGTGCCCATGGTCAATAGCGCCGAAGAGGCCCGCCAGGCGGTCGCCAACATGCGCTATGCGACCAGGGGCCAGCGCAGCTTCGGCGGCAGCCGCCTGGCCGCCTATATCGAGGGCGATTATAGGACCTGGGCCGACGACAACCTGGCGGCGATCGTGATGATCGAGACCGTCCAGGCGGTCGAGAACGCCGAGGCCATCCTCGCGGTGGACGGGGTGGTGGGCTGCTTCATCGGCCCCAACGACCTGGCCCTCTCGATGGGCCTCAGCCCCGCCGAGATGGGGCCGGGCACCAGGCACGAGGCCGCCATGCTCGAGGTGCTCGCCGCGGCCCGGCGCACGGGCAAGGCCGCCGGCAAGCACTGCTTCAGCGCCGCCGAACTGAGCCTGCGCATCGGGCAGGGCTTCCAGTTCCTGGCTCTGGCGAGCGACGCGATCTTCATGGCCCGCGCCGCCCAGGCCGAGCTCGACGCGGTCGACTTCAGCGGGGCCGCCGCGGCGAGCGCCGCGCAGGTTGAGGGCAAGCTGTATTAAGGAAGAGGCGCCCAATGGCTGAGAGTGACCGGCGCATGCTTGAAGAGCTGCGGCAGTTCGACACCCCCTCGATCACCAATGTCGTCGCCACCTACCCAAACAGCCCGCTCTGCCTCGGGCTCTACAACCCGTGGAGCGAGAACTGGTACACCGACCAGACTATTCGCTGCATGTACCCCGAGCTGGGGCGGCTGACCGGCTATGCCGTCACCTGTGTCTACGGGCTGCCCGACCCGAACTTTGCGCGGCTCAGCTTCCTCGACGTGGTCGACGCCCTCGAGGCCGCGCCGAAGCCGAGCATCCTGGTGTTGCAGCAGAAGTTTCCCCCGGCGATCGCCGGCAAGGTGGGCCTGGCGGGGGGCAACATGGTCTCGGCGATGAAGGCCATGGGTTGCGTCGGTCTGATCTCCAACGGGCCCTCGCGCGACCTGGACGAGATCCGCCCGCTCGGCTTCCAGTACATGCTCACCGGGGTCTGCGCGGGCCACGGCGCGATGGCGGTGCACGCGGTCAACGTGCCGGTCAGCGTGGGCGGCATGGACGTGGCGCCGGGCGAGATTATCCATATGGACGAGAATGGCGCGGTCAAGTTCCCGGCCGACCGGCTGGCCGCGGTGCTGGCCAACGCCCGCGAGCTGCAGCAGGAGGAGGCGGCGCGCATGGCCGCCCTGCAGCGGGCGAGCTCGGCCGCCGAGATCCGCGCGATCTTCGCCGGGCGCAGCTA
>CAZKTU010000055.1:23062-26652 GCA_964555675.1 uncultured Oscillochloris sp. | reverse complement strand
GGCAATGAAGCCGAGAGTCTGGACCGAGGTCGAGCTGCACCCCGAAGCCATGGCGCGTCTGCAGGCCCACGCCGAGGTGATCGTCTCGCATAGCCTCGACGACCTGGCGGGGGTCGAGGCCGCAGTGATCGGCGGCTGCACGGTCGACGCGGCCTTCATCGAGCGGGCCGGGCCGAGCCTGAAGTTGGTGATCCGCCACGGCATCGGCTATAACACCGTCGATGTGCCCACCGCCACCAGCTATGGCGTGCTGGCCGCAAATACGCCCGACGCGCCCACCGAGAGCACGGCCGAGCAGGCGGTCGGTCTGCTGCTGGCGGTCGCCAAGCAGATCGTCAAGTCCGACGCCCTGATGCGCACGGGCTGGCCGCGCGGTCGCACCGACCTGCTGGGCACGGAGGTGCGCGACCGCGTGCTTGGCGTGGTCGGCTATGGCCGAATCGGCCGGCGCGTGGCCGAGATCTGCGGGCTGGGGCTGCGCATGCAGATCCTGGTCTTCGACCCGTTTCTGAGCGCGGATACCCCGCTGCCCGCAGGCATGCGTATGGCCGACAGCCTGGACGACGTGCTGGCCCAGGCCGACTTTCTGACGCTGCACACCCCGCTGATGGCGGAGACCTACCACCTGATCGGCGAGCGCGAGCTGAGGCTGATGCGCCCGGGCTCCTTCCTGATCAATGTGAGTCGCGGGCCGGTGGTCGACGAGCGGGCTCTGATCCGCGCGCTCGAGGATGGGCACCTGGCGGGGGCGGGGCTCGACGTCTTCGACCCCGAGCCACCGCTGAGCGACAATCCGCTGCTGGGCATGGCCAATGTGGTGGTCACGCCTCATGTCGCGAGCTACACCGACAAAGGCGTCTGGCGCATGTCGATGAGCGTAGTCGACCAGGTGCTGCAGCTGCTGGCCGGCGAGTGCCCCACCTGTCTGATCGACCCGGCCTGCTGGCCCGGGCGCGCGGGCGCGGCCCGCTGAGGCCCTAGGAACCCTGGCTCACGGCGACGCGCAACCCGGCGCTGAGTTTGCGCAGCAGCTCGACCAGCTGGCGCTGCTCGCTCTCGTCGAGCGCCCCAGCGTGTTGCGCGACTGCGGCGGCGTGGGCCAGGCAGGCCCGCGAGCGCAGCGCGAGGCCGGCGGGGGTGAGGATGACCCGCAGGGCGCGGCGGTCTTCCGGATCGAGCTTGCGCTGGACGAGGCCCGCCTGCTCGAGGCGATCAATCAGGCGGGTCAGCGTGCTGGCGTCCAGCAGGATCGCGCGCGCCAGGTCGACCAGGCGCTTCCCGTGGGTACACTCGAGCTGCTGCAGCAGGTTGAAGCCGCTAGGCGAGAGGCCGAAGGGGTGCAGCGTGCGCTGCTCGCCGTCCTCGATCAGCAGGTGCGCCTCCAGCAACAGGGTGTAGAGCTGATTGTCCGGCATCGTCGTCCTCATTGGCAGTCAGCCCACTGGCGCTGCGGGGTGATCCGAGTATAGAGAGCGCGAAAAACCTGAGTCAATGCCACAAATGATGTAGGCTCCGCCAGACGCCTTGCAGGATGGCCGGAAATAGCTGCTTGACTCTTGACAGCAGGGGGCTGGCCTGTTATAGTGGTTGCACGATTTACTAAATCAATTCAATAAAGACAGCGCCTGCGTTAGGCGCACCGGATGATGGCTATGGCAGCAGCGTCACAGGGCCCAAAGCGGCGGGCTCCATCGATCCAGGATGTTGCGAAGTTGGCGGGCGTCTCGCGGACCACGGTCTCGTTCGTGGTCAACCAGACCCCCAACACCAACATCCCGGCCGAGACCCAGGAGCGGGTCTGGTCGGCGGTGCGCGAGCTAGGCTGGCGACCGAACGCCATGGCTCGCGGCCTGCGCATGCAGCAGTCGAACCTGATCGGGCTGATCTCCGACGAGGTCGCCACCTCGCCGTACGCCGGCAAGATCATCCAGGGCGCCCAGGACGCGGTCTGGGCCCAGGGCAAGATGCTGCTGGTGATCAACACCGGCAACAACCCCGGCATCGAGACGGCCGCGCTCGACCTGATGCTGGAGCGCCAGATCGAGGGCCTGATCTACGCCACCATGTACCACCGCGAGGTGGCGCTGCCCGCGGCTGTGACCAAGCTGCCTTCGATCTTGCTCGACTGTTTCGTCGGCGATCGCTCGATTGCCTCGGTGGTGCCCGACGAGTTCCAGGGCGGGTACGATGCGACGGAACTCCTCTTGCGCAAGGGCCATCGCCGCATCGGCTTCATCAACGAAGTCAACCCCCATGCCGCGATGTTCGGGCGGCTCGAGGGCTACCGGCAGGCGCTGGCCGCCTATGGTGTCGCGTTTGACCGCGAGCTGATCCGCACCGGCACGGTGGTGGCCCCCGAGGGCTATCGTTGCGCCCACGAGCTGCTGCAACTGCCCGAGCGGCCCACCGCGCTCTTCTGCTATAACGACTCGCTGGCTATGGGGGCCTACGACGCGGCCCGCGAGCTGGGCCTGCGCATTCCCCACGACCTGGCGATCGTCGGCTTCGACAACCAGGAGCTGATCGCCGGCCAGTTGCGGCCCGGTCTCACGACCATGGAGCTGCCGCACTACGAGATGGGCGAGTGGGCGGTCAACTATCTGCTCGGCGGCGCGCATCAGGCCCAAGGCGAGCCAGTCCAGCATAAAGTCCCTTGTCGCCTGGTCGAGCGCGCCTCGGCCTGAATGCTCGCAAGCCCTGCTCGTGCGCAGATCTTGTGTCTTAGTAAATCGATTTATGAACATGCTCACCCATACTCCCAGGCCTGATCGTCAGCGAACCAGCCGCGAGCAGAGTCGGGCGTTCGCGACCGAACTGTTAGTGGCCGATAACGACTCTGTGGCGAGCGACGGGCGCCAGCGGTCCGCGGGCGAGCCGCTCGCCAGCTCGATCCAGAGGATCGCCCGCTGCGCCCAGGCCGTGCAGATCCAGCTGGCCGCCGGTGAGCTGTCGCAGGCGAGCGAGACACTGCGGGTATTGCAGGCAGCCGCTGGCACAGCGCTCTGCGCGCTCTCTGAGGCGGGGCGGGGCGGGGCGGCGGCCAGTCTGCTGACCGAGCGCGAGCTGGAGGTTTTGCGTCTGGTGGCGCGGGGTGGCAGCAACCAGGAGATCGCTTCGGCCCTCGGCATCGGCGAGGGCACCGTGCGCCGGCACGTCAGCGTCATTCTGGGCAAACTGCGGCTCGCCAGCCGCACCCAGGCGGCGCTCTACGCCCTCCGCGAGGGCATCGCCACCCTCGACGAGGCAGGCCAGGCCGCAGCTGTGCGCCCGGCCGCGCTTCGCTAGACCAGGCTTGCTGCCGGTCACCATAGCCGCCCGTGGCGCCAGCCGGCCACGCGCGGGGCACCCGACCGCCTGAAGAAAGGAGCGCGGGCAGAGCAACCGCCTGGCCAGCGTCGCAGGCCCGAACGACCACGTCTGACGAACGCCGAACCCTGACAGCAAACACTCACGCAGAGGAGCGAACTGCAATGCAACGTGTGCTCAAGTCCTTCAGCCTCCTGGCAGTGCTGATGCTCGTACTGGCCGCCTGTGGCGCGAGCGGCGGATCGCCCGCCCCGGCCGCCACCGAGGCCCCGGCCGCCCCGGCC
>CAZKTU010000055.1:0-22962 GCA_964555675.1 uncultured Oscillochloris sp. | reverse complement strand
GCCGCCCCGGTCAACATCACGATCTGGCACCAGTACGACGGCAAGTTCGTCGACGCGATCACCGCCGCGATCAAGGAGTACGAGACCACCCACCCCAACGTGACGATCGACATGTCGAAGCCCGACGATGTCAAGAACGCCCTGCAGGTGGCCATCCCGGCCGGCGAGGGCCCCGACATTATCGCCTGGGCCAACGACGCGATCGGCGAGTCGGCCCTGGCCGGCAACATCGTCGCCCTCGACGACTACGGCATCACCCAGGATTTCTTGAAGAGCACCTACGAGCCGGCTGCCGTGACCGGCATGATCTGGCAGGACAAGATCTGGGGCCTGCCCTCGGTCCAGGAGGGCATCGCCCTGGTCTACAATAAAGACCTGGTGGCCGAGGCCGACCTGCCGAAGGACCTGGACGACCTGCTGGCCAAGGCGAGCGCCTTCCGCGCGGCCAACCCCGACAAGCACCTGCTCTGCAACCAGGGCTTCGGCGGCGCGGACGCCTACCACGTCGCCCCGGTCTACTTCGGCTTTGGCGTGCCCTCGTATGTGGACGACACGGGCACGGCCTTCGTGAACACCCCCGAGATGATCAAGGGCGGCGAGTGGCTGGTCGAGATGAGCAAGGTCTCGCTCTCCGAGCAGAGCTACGACATCTGCACCGCGGCCTTCACCGAGGGCAAGGTGGCGATGTGGTGGACCGGCCCCTGGGCGATCGCCACCGTCGAGGAGGCCAAGATCAACTATGGCATCCTGCCGATGGGCAAGCCCTTCGTGGGCATCCAGACCATGCTGCTGACCAAGAACGCCGTCGACCGCGGCAATGCCGAGGTCGCGCTGGACATCATGAAGTACTTCACCAGCGCCGAGGTTCAGAAGAAGCTGTCGCTGCAGAACAAGACCATTCCGGCGCCCAGCGCCGCCGCCAACGACCCCGAGGTGCAGGCCCTGGCGACCCTGGCCGGCTTCGGCGCCGCGATGGCCAATGGCGTGCCGATGGCCAGCACGCCCTTCGCCTCGGCCCAGTGGGGCCCGGTGGGCGACGCCAGCGTCGCGATCTGGACCGGCTCGCAGCCCCCGGCTGATGCGCTCGCGGCCGCCCAGCAGGCGGTCGAGGAAGCGATCGGCCAGATGAAGTAGCGCCGGCTCGTGCGAGGAGGGCCACGCCCTCCTCGCCACTCTACCCGAGACCGCAGTTCACGCTGGAGGCGCGCAATGGTGGCGTGGTCACAACGGCGCAAGGCCCTGACCGTCCTGCTCTTCGTCGGCCCGACCCTGCTCGGAATTCTGCTGTTCAGCATCTACCCGATCCTGCTGAGCGTCTACACCTCGTTCACCAACCGCAATAAGTTTCGCCCCAACCCCGACTGCGAGGTGGCGCTCACGGGGTGGATCGACCCGCTCTGCTGGCCGCGCTTTCGCGAGAACATGCCGACCGGCCTGGGCTCGCCCTACACCCTGATCGAGCCGCTCTTTCAGAACTATGCGGATGTGCTGGGCGAGCTGTTCACACCCAGCGCGCTGCTGGCCATGCTGCTGATCGCGCTCTGCTTTCTGCCGCTGCTCGGGGCCTGGCAGCTCAACAAGCGCTTCGCCGCCATGAGCGCGCCGCCGATCAGCCCCGCCATGACCTGGCTGCTGGCGCTGGTGCTCGGGCTGGTGCTGGCCACGGCGCTGAACATCGGCGCGGCCTACACCACCCTGATGGACACCGGCGACTTCGTGGTGGTGGTGATGCGCACGCTGATCTTCGTGATCATCCGTGTGCCCTTCAGCTTCACCCTGGGCCTGATCTTCGCGCTCATCCTGAACAGCGACCACCTGCCGGGCCGCACGGCCTTCCGCATCGCGCTCTTCGTGCCCTGGGCGGCCTCGTCGCTGGGCATCCTGATGGCGCTGATCTGGCAGTTCTTCTTCCGCGAGCAGGGCACGGTCAACCAGGTGCTGGCCGTCTTCGGGATCGCCGGGCCGGCCTGGCTGCGCGACCCCGTCCTGGCCTTCATGGTGATCGTGCTGGTCGATACCTGGTTCTCCTACCCCTTCTTTATGATCGTCATCCTGGGCGCGCTGCAGGCCGTGCCGAACGATGTCTACGAGGCCTCGGAGCTGGACGGTGCGAGCTGGTGGCAGCAGCTGACCAGCATCACCCTGCCGCTGATCCGGCCCGCGGTGCTGCCGGCCACGGTGCTGACCTCGATCACCGCCTTCCAGATGTTTGGGCCGGTCTGGGCGATCACCCAGGGCGGGCCGATCCAGAAGGTGGGCGAGCCAGGGGCGACCGAGTTCGTGATCGTCTACGCCTTCAAGCAGATCTTCCAGACCCAGAACTACGGCCTGGCGACCGCCTTCTCGGTCATCCTCTTCTTCTTCCTGTTCGCGGCCACGCTCTACAGCCTGCGCCTGACGCAGATCACGAAGGGGGCCTACGACGCATGAAGCGCAAACCGACCCGCGGCGTGCTGGCCCTGCAGTACGCCATCCTGCTCCTTGGCGCCGCCTTCGCGATCTATCCGCTCTGGTTCGCGCTGCTGGCCTCGGGCCGCACCGGCGACCGGCTCTACACGCTCAACCTGGCCGGCATGTTCATCCCGACCGAGTGGACCTTCGAGAACTACCGGGTGATGATCTTCGAGAAGCCGCTGCTGACCTGGCTGCGCAATAGCCTCTATGTGGCCAGCATGACCACCATCCTCTCGCTGGTGGTCACGACCTCGGCGGCCTACGCCTTCTCGCGGCTGCGTTTTATCGGGCGCGAGTCGGCCCTGATCCTGCTGCTGGCCATCCAGACCTTCCCCGCGGTGCTCTTGCTGGTGGCGGTGGCCCAGCTACTGACCGCGATGGGCCTCTACGCCAGGCACGAGGGGCTGATTCTGGCCTACACGACCGGCGCGCTGGTCTTCAGCACCTGGAACCTGAAGGGCTACTTCGACACCATCCCGGTCGAGCTGGAGGAGGCCGCCCAGATCGATGGCTGCGGGCCGTTGCAATCCTTCTGGCTGGTCGCGCTGCCGCTGGCTCGCCCGGCCTTGGCGATCACCGCGCTGCTGGGCTTTCTGGCCGGCTGGGGCGACTTTATCTTCGCCTCGGTGCTGGTGCCCGCGCCCGACAGTATGAAGCTGGTGGTGCCCGGCCTCTACAGCATGGCCAACAGCCAGAGCACCCCCTGGGGCTATTTCGCCGCCGGCGGCCTGATGGTGATCCTGCCGACCATCCTGGTCTTCCTGCTGCTGCAGCGCTACCTCGAGGGCGGCCTGACCGTGGGCGGCGTGAAGGGTTAGCGGAGCGAGTGGCGAGCATGAGCGCAAGCGTCTGGCAGCTACCCCATCACGACGGCTCTGAGCTATATGTGTCCGAACCGAACCCGCGCCTCGGCGACACGGTCGCGGTGTTCCTGCGCGCGCCGCGGGCCAGTGGGGTCGGCGCCGCCTGGGTGCGGGTGATCAACGATGGCGAGCCCGAGCTGGTGCCGGCGCGGGTCGACCGGCGCGACGGGCGCGATACCTGGTTTCGCGCTGATCTGCCGGTGATCAACCCGGTCGTGAGCTACCGCTGGCTGCTCGACGGCGGGCCGTACGGCTACCAGTGGCTGAACGGCATGGGCCTGTACGACCGCGACGTGGCCGACGCGGGCGACTTCCGGCTCAGCACCTACGACCCGCCGCCGCCCTGGGCCACGGCCACGATCTACCAGATCTTCCCCGACCGCTTCGCCAGGTCGCTCGAGCGCCCGGCCCCGCCCTGGGCGAAGCCGGCCGCGTGGGACGACCCGGTGATCGGCGAGGGGCCTGATGCCGGGCGGCAGCTCTACGGCGGCGACCTCGACGGGATTACCGCGCACCTCGACCACATCGCGTCGCTCGGGGTCGGCACGATCTATCTGACCCCCTTCTTCCCCGCCGAGTCGAACCACCGCTACAATGCCTCGACCTTCGCCAGGGTCGACCCGCTGCTCGGCGGCGACGAAGCCCTGGCCCGGCTCGCCGCCGCCGCACGGGCGCGGGGCATGCGCCTGATGGGCGACCTGACCACGAACCACTGCGGCGACACCCACGAGTGGTTTCGGGCCGCGCGCGCCGACGCGGGCTCGCCCGAGGCGCAGTTCTTCTTCTTCAGCGAGCACCCCGAGCACTACGACGCCTGGTGGGGCCTGCGCGAGCTGCCGATCTTCGACCATCGCAGCCCCGAGCTGCGCCGGCGGCTCTACGACGGCCCCGACTCGGTGGTCGCCCGCTGGCTCGGCCCGCACGCCCTGGATGCCTGGCGCATCGATGTCGCCAATATGACCGGCCTCCACGGGCCGATCAACCTGAGCCGTGAGGTCGCGCTGACGATCCGGCGCACTATGGCCCAGGCCGCCGCCGAGACCTTCCTGCAGGCCGAGTCGAACCACGACGCGAGCCGCGACCTGCTGGGCGACGGCTACCAAGGCACCATGAACTACGCGGCCTTCGCGCGGCCGCTGTGGCAGTGGCTACTGCCGCCGCAGCGCCGGCCCTACGCCCACGGCAAGTACCCGGCGCTGCCCAACCTGCCCGGCCGGCTGGTGGTCGAGGCTATGCGCGAGCTGGCGGGGGTGACCCCGTGGCAGGCCACGTTGCACGCGATGAACCTGATCGGCTCGCACGATACACACCGGGTCGCCTCGCTGCTCGGCGAGCGCGATCGGGTCGACGTGGCCTTCGGCATGCTCGCCGCCTACCCCGGCGTGCCGATGATCTATGCGGGCGACGAGCTAGGCCTGGAGGGGTTTGGCCCCGAGTATGCGCGCATCCCGATGCCCTGGGGCCGCCCCGAGCGCTGGGACCAGCGGCGTCTCGCCCAGATCCGGGCGCTCTTCGGGGCCCGCGCCGCGAGCGCGGCCCTGCGGCGCGGCGGCCTGCGCTGGCTCGCGGTCGGCGACGAGGCCCTGACCTTCCTGCGCGAGGCCCCGGGCGAGACGGTGCTTGTCCACGCCGCGCGGGCCAGCCACGACCCCGTGCGCCTGCCCGCCCTGCTGCTCGGCGACGAGCTCGTGGGGCTGGCCGGCGCCCCCGATCTACGCGCCGACGCCGACGGGATGCTCACCCTGCCCGCCGAGGGGCCGAGCTTCGGGCTGTGGCGCGTCACAGGCCAGGCAGGTTAGCTGGCACATGTTATGTTTCGAGGCGAACTGTCAAGTTCGCCTCGAAACAAGTCACGGCCGCAGCACGATCTTCGCGATGGCCGGGGGCGCGTCGATCAGCTCGGCGAACGAGGCGGCGCAGGCCTCGAGGGGGCGCTCCTCGAGCCAGTCGGCGCTGGCCTTGACCTCGCCCTCGGCGAGCATGGCGAGGGCCGTCTTGAAGTCTTCCATCGTGTAGGCGAACGAGCCGATGATATGGGTCTCGCTGCGCACGATGTAGTTGGCCTGCACGGTAGTTTCGGCCTCGTGGAGACCGAGGAAGATCACCATGCCACCGGGGCGCACCGCCTCGATCGCCGCCCGGCGCGTCGCGGCATTGCCCACGGCGTCGATCACCACATCGACCCCGCGCCCAGCGTTGGCCTGGCGCGCGACCGCAACCGGGTCATTCTCGCGCGCATTGCAGGTCGCCAGGGCGCCCCAGTCGCTCGCAATCGCCAGGCGAGCGGGGGCGATATCGCTGACCAGGCTGACCGCGCCGCCCAGCCGCTTGCAGGCGCTGATGCACATCAGGCCGATCGGCCCTGCGCCGAGGATGGCCACTGACTTGCCGGGGGCGACGCCGGCCAGGCGCGCGGCGTGTACCCCGCAGGCCAGGGGCTCGGCCAGCGAGCCGGCCACCTGCGAGAGCCCCGCGGGCGTGGGCAGGCAGCTGGCGGCCGCCACGACCACCAGATCGGCGAAGGCCCCTGGCCGATGGGCGCCCACCAGCTGCCGGCGCGGGCAGAGGTTCTCCTGGCCCGCATGACAGAACTCGCACGCGCCGCAGCTCTGCAGCGGGTTGGCGACCACCTGATCGCCCAGGCTCAGATGCGTCACACGCGCGCCGCGCGCCACCACCTCGCCGGCGAACTCGTGGCCCATGACCAGGGGCGGCACGCGCAGGCTGTTGTGGCCCAGGAAGCCCGACAGCTCGCTGCCGCAGATGCCGACCGCCTCGACCCGCAGCAGCACCTCGTCTGGCCCCGGCGTCGGCTCAGCCAGCTCCTGTAGCTCCATCACTCGCGGACCTAACCAGACAATCGCTCTCATCGTCGAGACCCCTCTTGCAGCGGCTTGACACCGGCCCGCCCCGCTGCTATGCTTGTTCACATTTGTGAACCACGTTTATCGGTATGATTATGCACCAGGATGAGCCAACCCACAACGGTGTGAAGTCGGCGCTGCGCGTGCTGGATATCTTCGAACTGCTCGTGCAGCACCCGAGCGGGCTCTCGCTCTCTGAGATCTGCGCCCAGCTCGAGCTGCCCAAAAGTAGCGCCCACGCGCTGCTGATGACCCTGGTGAAGCGCGGCTACTTGCGCCAGGGCCGGCGCGAGCGCAGCTATCGGCTCGGGCCGGCGCTCTTCGAAATCGGCAGCGCATATATCTCCAGTACCGACCTGATTACCGACGGCCAGGCAGTTGTATCGGAGGTAGCCCGCACCTGCGATGAGACCGTGCATCTGGCGGTGCTCGACGGGGCCGATGTGCTGTATGTGGTCAAGGAGGAGGGGACGCGCACCATCCGCATGGTCTCGGCGGTCGGCAAACGCTTCCCGGCCTATGGCACGGGCGTCGGCAAGATCTTGCTCTCGGTCCTCGACGACGACGCTCTGGCCGAGCGCTTCCCGGCCGGTCGACCACTCATGGCCCTGACCCCCAAGACCATCACCGACCCCGAGACCCTACGCGCCGAGGTGGCGGCCATCCGCTCGCGCGGCTACGCCCTGGACTTCGAAGAATCCACCCCCGGGCTCTGCTGCGTGGCCGCCCCGGTCTACGGTGCGGACGGCAGCATCATCGCCGGCATGAGCATCTCGGTGCCGAGTGTGCGCTTCACCCCCTCTCGCCGCGACGAGCTGCTGGCCCTGGTACAGACCCAGGCCAGACGCCTCTCGGCCATCCTGGGCTTCCACCCCGAGGCCTATCGGAGCCGTTAGTTCTGCCAGCGACAAGCCTTTTGCCAGTTCTGACCAAGGACCAAGGACCAGGGACCAAGGCCGGGCTGGTGTCTGCGCTGTTGGTCTTTGGTCTTTCGTCCTTGGTCGCAACCGGGCGGGTCTGCAACCTGGCCCCGCTAAAACGTCGCGGTCAGCCCGCCGTCGACGACGATCGTGTGGCCATTGATGTAGGTGCAGCGCTCGGAGGCGAGGAAGACCACCGCCTCGGCGATCTCCTCAGGCTGGGCCGGGCGGGCCAGCGGGATGCGCCGCCGCTCGACATAAAAAGCCTTGAAGTCGGGCATGTCGTGCTCGCTCACGCCGTCGATCACGGCCATGGGCGTGTCGACGAAGCCGGGGGCGACGCCGTTGACCAGGATGGCGTGGGGCGCCAACTCGACCGCCAGGCAGCGGGTGAGCTGGTCGATCGCGCCTTTGGCGCTGTTGTAGTGCGACGACTGGGCCGCGCCGAGAAAGGCGTTCACCGACGAGATGTTGACCATGCGCCCGCCGCCCCCCTGCCGGACCATCTGCTGCGCGGCGGCCCGCGCGCAGTGGTAGGTGCCGAAGTACATCACGTCCACCGCCCGGCGCCACTCCTCGAAGGGGGCCTCGAGGAAGTCGGCCAGGTAGAAGACCCCGGCGTTATTGACCATGATATCGAGCCGGCCGAAGCGCTCGACCGTCGCCGCGACCATGGCCTCGGCGTCGCGGGTGATGTCGGCCGCGACGAAGCTGGCCTGGGCGCCGCTTGCGTTGAGCGCCGCAGCCGTGGCCTCGCCCGCCGCGCGCTGGATGTCGGCGATCATCACCGCCGCGCCCTCGCGGGCCAGGGCGAAGGCCGTAGCCCTGCCGATCCCGCTGGCGGCGCCGGTGACCAGGGCCACCTTGCCAGAGCATATTCCGCTCACGTGACCTCCCCGTGCTCGCTGATGCGCGTCACCGCCTCCACGCCGCGGTAGAGCACCGCGACCACCTCGGTCTCCAGGGTCGCGCCCGCCGCGAGCCTGCTGGCCGTGCCCTGGGCGATCGCCTCCTCGAGGCGGTAGGGGTAGCCGGTGCAGGGCTCGAGGATGGCGGTGTAGAGCCCGCGCCAGCCGCCGTAGGCCCCGAAGACCCAGACCGAGCGAAAGACCGCCGGGTCGAAGACCAGCCCGAAGCCGGCCCGGGCCGCCGTATCGGTCAGGGCGCACCAGCCCGCGTCGAGCTCGACCGCGTAGTAGAAGTCGCAGGTAGCTGCTTCCTGCGGGGGGACCTGCCTGACGTCCAGCGCGCCCGCGTGGGGCCATTCGAACGAATCGAGCGCGAGCCGGTCGCGGAAGCCCGGGTCGACCAGCACGCGCCCGGCCGGCAGGTCGATGCGTGAGGCCGGCGTGACGTTGAGGGCGGGGTGGAGCTTCCAGAGATAGTCGAGCGGGGCCGGGCCGGCGTTGCCGATGCGGTAGCCGAAGCGCAGCAGCGGCTCGTCGGCCTCCAGGGTGATGCGCTTCTCGACGCGGGTGTTGGTCACCACGCCGGAGCGCCACAGGCGCAGGCTGACCGCGCCGCCCTCTGAGCTCGCCTCCCAGCTGAACGGCATCGACCAGAGCTCGCCGTGGTCGGGGTAGGGCTCGCCGGCCGCCGTCGTCGGGGCATCGTTGGGGAACAGCTCGTCCCATCCGCCGCAGAACCAGTCGTCGTAGGTGGCGCCGTAGTGCACGGGCCGCGGCGGCAGGCGCGGGTTATGCCAGAGCGTCTCGCGGTCGGCGGCCTTGTCGACCAGCGACCAGACTTTCGCGCCCAGCTCGGGCAAGATCACCGCCCGCAGGTGGCGGTTCTCCAGCACGATTGCGCGGAAGCCGTGATAGCTCCAGTTGGTGTCGATCGTGGCGCTTTGCCGGGCCATACGCACCTCTCTGGCTCAGACCCGCTCGAGCTTGATAATCGCGGCCCCGAACTCGGGCAGAGCCACGCTGAGGCCCTCGCCGGCGAGCGAGGCGCCCGAGCGCTGGCTGACCGCCCCGTCCAGCTCGACTGTGTAAGTGGCCTCGGGCAGCAGGCCGCGCGGGCGAATGGTGCGCTCGGGGCGGTCGCCCTGGGCGCGGTAGACCATCACCACACTGCGCGCCTGGTCGGGCGCGACGGCCTGGATGGCGTCCCAGCCCCAGCCGCCGCCCTCGATATTGGCCTGCGGGCGGCGCAGGTGGATAATCTTCGCGTCGCGGATGAGGCCGCGCAGGGCCTTGTACTGCCCGATCGCCGCCTTCGTATCGGCCATCTGCTGGGCGTCCCAGTCGCCGATGCGCTGCATAAAGATCAGCGGCCCGCCGAAGATCGAGCTGGTGAGCGTATAGGGGGTCGGGTCATCCTCCATATAACGCACGCTGTAGCGGGGCGAGAAGGGGTACGAGGCGCCGAAGACCCCCTGGCGGGTGGCGTAGGCGTTGATATTGTCGACGGTGATGCTGGTGTGGTACAAACGCGCCATCTTGTAGGTCAGCATACAGCCGCCGTCCTCGCAGTTCTCGAGGACCAGGCCGGGGCGCTCGCGGCGCAGGGTCTCGATCAGCAGGTCGATGCCCAGCTGCGAGCCGCTGTAGTTGCTGTCGCCGGGGTCGTGGCTGTGGTCGCTGCGCCGGCACAGCTTGACCATATCCTCGCCGTCCTGAATGATATAGTCGATCTGCTCTTCGTTCAGCAGGCGCAGGATCTCGCCGGTGAGCCACTCGCGGCAGGGCTGGTGGGCGAGGCAGAGGAAGCCCGCGGCAAAGTAGTCGTCGTAGTCGCCGGCCAGCCACTCGGGGTGCTCCTTCGCCACGGGCGCCTCGAAGCTGCACTGGGCCAGGGCCATGTGCACGCCGAAGCGCATGCCGTACGAGCGGGCGCGCTCGGTGAGGGGGCGCAGGCCGCGCGGGAACTTCTGCGGGTCGGGCCGCCAGTCGCCGATCGCGCGGGCCCAGCCCAGGTCGAGCACCACCAGCTCGACGCCCAGCTCGGCGCAGCGGTCGATCACCGCGAGTTGCTGAGCCTCGTCGATCGCCTGGCCGTACTTCCAGGAGTTGTACTGAACCCAGGGGTAGCGGTCGTCGGGGCGCGGCGGGTGAACATACTGCTCGGCGAAGCGCTGCGTGACATAACCGGCCTCGTCCCAGTCGCCGTGGTAGCGCCCGAGGAAGACGGCCGGCACTGCGAAGCTGGCGCCGGGGGCGAGGGTGTGGGCGAGCCCCTCGATGCTGCTGCGGAACGAGCTGGTCTGCGGGGTTGCCCAGGCGAGCAGGCGGCTCTTGCCGTTGAACTCGATCCCGCAGACCAGGCCGGGGCCCTGGTGGGGCGGCCGCTCGTCGTCGTAGTCGTGGGGCGGCGGGCGCAGGGCGAACCAGGCGCAGCTGGAGGGGCCGTTGTGGTGCGAGGGGAACGAGCCCATGCGCACCTCGAGGGGGGTGCGGTTGGGCCAGACCTGGGCCTGGTGCTCGGTGAAGAAGTCGCGCCTGTAGGCCCAGCTGAACTGGTCGACGTGGAACATGTAGAGCGGGGCCTGGGGCACATCGAGGGCCAGCAGCTCGCAGCCATCCACGCGCACCGGCGTGGCGCCGCCGTTGATGAGCGTCGCCGAGAGGCGCACGAAGGGCCGGTCGGGGTAGAGCTCGATCTGCTGGACGAGCGTGAGCGCGCCGCTGCTCGCCTCGATCGTCAGGGTGCGGAGGCCGTTCGGCGCCTCCTCGAGCGCGAGCTGGCGCGCCTGCTCCCAGCGTAGGGCCTGGCCGTCGACGACGAGGGGCGAGAGGGGGGCGGGGGCGCTGTCGAGGCCGGGCGCGCTGCCCGCGAGGCGCCAGGTGAGCGTACCGTCGACGAGCGCGACGTGACAAGTCGCGCCGCCTGCGGCGACGGACCAGGAGGTTGTCATCGGTATTTCGCTTCATGGGCAGGCCTGGGGGTGGGCTATGCCCGCCCCCAGGCCTGCCGCTACCTCTAGCCCTTGGCCAGCAGCTCGTTGGCCTTGGCGTCGATATCGGCGGCCCCGGCCTCGGGGGTGACGTTGTTGTTGAAGACCTCGCCGAGGATGGGCCCCATGATCTCGTTGACCAGCTGGGCCGACTTGCCGTGGTAGAGGTCGCCGATCCGGGCGTCGCTGATCGTATCGATCACCGACTTGAAGCCGGCGGGCAGGCCCGAGAGGTAGGCCGGGTCCTCGCGCTCGGCCCTGCGGATCGGAATCCAGTCGCGGTTCTTGACCAGTTCCTTCTGGTAGTCGGTGGCCGACCAGGTGGCCCAGGCGACGGCGGCCTCGCTGGCCTTCGAGTCGTTGGCGATCACCCAGCCGCCGAACCAGAAGGGCAGGGCCCGCTCGGTCTTCCAGATCGGCAGCGGGGCCATGTCCCACTTGAAGGCCGAGTTGGTATTGCTCGACATGTACCAGCTGCCGTCGGCGACCATGGCCAGCTTGCCGGTCTGGAACAGCGACACGTCCTGGGCGATCGCGGCGGCCTGGGTGGCGTCGGGGGCGACCTTATGCTTGTAGACCATGTCGTTGAGCCACTGCATGCCCTCGATGTTGCGCGGGTCGCTCACGGTGAACTTGGTGGGCTCGATCACCTTGTCGAAGAAGGCTGTGCCCGAGGCCCAGCCGAAGGTCTGCGCGCCCCACCAGGCGCCCAGGGCGCCCTTGTCCCAGCCCCACTGCACCGTCTCGCCGCCCTCGACGATCGTCAGCTCGCGCGCGACCTCGAGCACCTTATCGTAGGTCCAGGTCGAGTCGGGGTAGGCGATCCCGGCCTTGTCGAAGATATCCTTGTTGTAGTACAGCGCCATCATCTGGATATTCTCGGGCATGCCATACATATTGGTGCCGTCGAAGCGCCAGTAGTCATAGAGCTCGAGCGGGTACTGGGTCGCGTCGGCGAACGCGGGGACCTTATCGAAGTCGGCCTGCTGGTTGCGCAGCAGCCCATTCTTGTGGTGCGTGTAAGCCTGCACGTCCCACATATAGACGTCGATCGGGTCCTTGGCGCCGTAGGCCAGGTCGAGCTTGGACCAGTACTGGTCATAGGGGAGCAGCTGCAGGTCGATCTCGTAGGTGCCCTTGTGGAGCTCGTTGAACATCTGGGCGCGCAGCTTGAAGTTCTCGTCGAGCACGGGGCTGTTCTGCCACATCATGCCGCGGATCTTCAGCGGCTCGCCGCTGGTCTGGGCGGGGGCGGTCGTCGCAGCGCTATCGGCCGCCGGGGCCGGGGCCTGGCCCTGGCTGGCGCCGCATGCGGCGAGGACGAGGCCTGCGGCGCCGAGGGTGGCGCCGCGCAGGAACTGGCGTCGGCTGATCGGCGTTGCCTGGGGGTTTGTCGGCTTCGACATTGTTTCCGTCTCCTTTGTGGGGTGCTTGTGCCAGGGAAGGAACTGCTGGGAGCGGCCCCGCCGCTACCCCTTGATACCGCTCATCACGATCCCGCGCACGAAGTAGCGCTGCGCCGCCAGGAAGAGCAGCAGCGGCGGCAGGATCGACATGGTCACCGCCGCCATCAGCAGGTGCATCTGCGGGCCGATGCGCGGCGAGCCCTGGAAGAATGAGAGCGCCACCGCGATCGTGTAGTTGTCCTCGTTCGAGAGGTAGATCAGCGGGGTGAAGAAGTCGTTATAGGTGGCCACGAAGGTGAAGACTGCCACCGTCGCCAGCACCGGCTGGCTCAGGGGCAGCATGATGCTCCACCAGATCCGGTAGACGCTGGCCCCGTCGATCTTGGCCGCGTCCTCCAGCTCGACCGGAATGGTCATGTAGAACTGGCGCAGCAGGAAGATGAAGAAGGCGCTGCCGAAGAACGAGGGCACGATCAGAGGCAGGAAGGTATCGACCCAGCCCAGGCTGTTGAACATCAGGTAGGTCGGCACCAGGGTCACCGCGCTGGGCAGCATCAGGGTGCCGAGCACCAGCATAAAGATGAAGTTGCTGCCGGGGGCCCGCAGCCGCGCGAAACCGTAGGCGGTGAACGAGCACGAGAGCAGCGTGCCGATCATCACCAGGGTCACGATCACGAAGGTGTTGAAGGCGTAGCGCGAGAAGGGCACCCGCGTCAGCACCTCGGAGAAGTTCACGAACTGAGGTGGGAAGGGCAGCCAGACCGGCGGCGAGAGGTAGACCTGGTCGGCCCGTTTCAGCGCCGTCGAGAGCATCCAGAAGAAGGGCAGCATAATCACTACCGCGCCGAGGCAGAGGGCGATCAGGACCACCGCCGTGGTCAGGCGCTGCTGGCCCCGGCGCGTGCGCCAGAAGGGCAGGGACGCGGGCTGTGAGGCCATTGGTTACCTCCCCTGACGTTCGCTCTCGTAGTAGACCCACAGCGGCGACGACTTGAAGACCAGTAAGGTCAGCAGCATCACGATGATGAACATAAACCAGGCGATCGCCGCCGCGTAGCCCATATTGAGGTACTGGAAGGCGTGCTGGTAGAGATACACCGAGAGGAAGAGTGTGGCGTGGTTCGGGCCGCCACGGGTGATCACAAAGGCGTCGGTGAAGACCTGCAGCGCCCCGATGATCCCGAGCACCAGGTTGAAGAAGGTCACGTTCGAGAGCAGGGGCAGCGTAATGCTGCGAAACTGGCTCCAGTGCCCCGCCCCGTCGATCTCGGCGGCCTCGTACAGCTCCTGGGGGATGCCCTGCAGGCCGGCCAGGAAGATCAGCGTGGTGCCGCCCAGACCCCACAGGCTGGTGATGATCAGCGCGCTCAGGGCCCAGTTCTGGTCGATCAGCCAGGCCGGGCCCTGGATGCCAACTTTGGCGAGCAGCACGTTGATGATGCCGAACTCGGCGTTGAACAGCCAGCGCCAGAGCATGGCCACGCCCACGCCCGAGATCACTGTGGGCATGTAGTAGATCGAGCGGAAGAACATGATCCCGCGCATGCCGTGGTTGAGCAACACCGCCAGGCCCAGCGAGAGGGCGAGGCCGAGGGGTACGCTCACCACCGAGTAGATCGCGCTGACCCTGAGCGCCTGCCAGAACAGCCGCTCCTGGAACATGGTGACGTAGTTCTCGAGGCCGACCCACTCGGGGTCGGTGATGATGTTGTAGTCGGTGAAGCTGAGGTACAGCGAGACCACGATCGGCCCGAGCGTAAAGATCAGCAGGCCGAGGATGGCCGGGGACATGAATACGTAGCCATGGAAGGCTTCGCGGTTCCAGCGGGTGCGCCTGCGCGGCGTCCGCCGGGCCTCAGTTCCGAGCGTGCCGCTCGCGGGGGGAGTTACTTGCACCAGCCAGGCTCCTCTCTGAGCACAACCGGCGATCATCTGGAGAACAGCCAGGCCATAGCTGGCCAAATGCCGTTCACATCTGTGAAAATAGTTCGTACTGGAGAATATTCGCAGTATAACAGGGCTGCGCACGCCTTGTCAAGCCAAGTTTGCCCTGAGCAAAACCATCGCCGAGCCCTCCTCGGGCAGGGCCAGGGCGACCCCGTCGGCCATGAGCTCGGCCCCCGTCCGCGTTTCGGCCCGATCCTCGCCCAGCCAGCTCAGGGTGTAGCGCCGCTCCGGGTCGAGCCCGGCGAGGGCTACGCTCTGCTCGGGCGCGCCGCCGGGCAGGCGGAAGGCCGCCATGAGGTGCTCTGAGCCGTCGGGCATGGCGTACTGGAAGGCGGCCCAGCGCTCGCCCTCGCCGAAGCGCCGCGGCTGGCCGGTGAGCCGCAGCAAGTCGCCGTCGCGCACGAAGCGCCGCACGTGGTCCTTGTAGTCGGCGATCAGCTCGGCGTAGCGCGCCGCCACCCAGGCGGGCAGGTCGGGCAGGCGCTGCGAGAAGCCGAAGCGCCGCAGCATCGAGATGCGGGTGTAGTAGTCGACCTGCTGGGGCGTGAGGGCCGGGTCGCGCGGGTCGAAATGCTGCATGCGGTGCTCGGCGTGGCTCCACTCGCAGTAGCCCCAGTGCAGCAGCGCGTCGGGCGCGAGCATGAGGCTGGCGCCCCAGAAGCATTGCAGGCTGTGCTCGGGCCAGTCGGGGTCGCTCAGGAAGGCCATGTGGGTCTGCCGGGCGATCCCCAGGTCGATGCGCAGCCCGCCCGACGAGCAGTTCTCGAGTACCACATGCGGGTGGCGCGCCCGCACCGCTGCCAGTAGCTCGTAGTAGCCCTGGTAGTGGGCGTAGAGCCCGTCGCCCGGCCCGTGGCCGTGGTCGTCACGGTCGCAGCCGGCCCCGGGGTCCAGGTTGAAGTCGAGCTTGACCCAGTCGCAGCGGTACTCGTCGATGATCCGGCTGAGCGTGGCCAGGGCCCAGTCACGGCCGGCCTGGCTCCCCAGGCAGACATACCCCAGGGGCTCGCCGCCCCGCGTCGCGACCAGCTCGGGCCGCTCGACCGCCAGGCGAGCCTGCTTGCCGATCGCCTCGATCTCGCACCAGATCCCGAAGGCCATCCCTCGCTCGTGTACATAGTCCGAGAGCGCCCGCAGCCCCGAGGGGAAACGCTGGGTGTTGACCATGTCCCAGTCGCCGCGCTGCTCGTACCAGTGGGTGCCCGCGTCGCTCGGCCCGAACCAGCCGGCGTCGAGAGCGCAGACCTCCATGCCCAGCTGGGCGGCCACGTCGACATTGCGCCTGAAGACCGCCTCGTCGAGATCCTTGTCCTCGTAGCTCCACCAGTGGTTCCACTCCACCGGCAGCTGGTCGGCAAGGGGGTTGTGGGGGTACCAGTACTTTCGCCCCACCCGCGCGTACTGCGTCGAGAGAGCCGCGAGATCCTGCCCCTCGGCCAGGGCCACGACGAACGGCGGCGCCGCGATCTGGCCGCCCGGCGCCAGCTCGGCGGCGAACTCCCAGTCGTGCAGGCCGCCGCTGAGCGTGAAGCCCGCGCCGCTCGGCTCAAGCCGCATGGCCCAGTTCCCCGACCAGGCCACCGCCGCGCCGAGCAGCGTGCGCCCATCGCGGGCGAGGGCGAACCAGGGCAGGTCGCCCTTCGACGAGCGGCCCGAGCGGCTCTCGAGGATCACGCTCGCGGCCAGGGGCTCGCGCTGCGGCTCGAACTCCAGGCCCCAGTCGCCGGTGAAGCTCAGCCGCTCGTAGTCGCCGGCCGGCAGGTCGAGGGCGAGGGAGTCGAGCCGGGTGATGCGCCGGCTCGCGGCCCCCAGGTTGCGGATTGTGATCCAGCTCTCGACCAGGGCCGTGTCGGCATAGAGCGCGAGGTGGTAGTCGATGCCCAGGCCGCTCTCGCCATGGTGCAGCGCGACGGTCAGCTCGCGGCGGCCCGGCGCGCTCTCGTCCACGGACGTGCTCGCCACCACGAGCCCCGGCGTGCGCCCGTCGATGCGCTGGCCGTCGACCTCGACGGCGAAGAGGCCTGATGAGGGCAGGGCCCAGGGCTGGCCGGGCAGCCCGAGGGCCGTGAGGGCGAGCCCGGCGCCGGTCTGGAAACTACAATCGAGCGCGGGGGTGGACAGATCGATCAGTTCTGGGGGCACCATTGCCTCCTGGGGTATGCGGGGCAGTTTACGCACGCGGAGCGACTGGTACGGCTTGGCGCAAGGGCGTAAAGTTATGCATTTGGTCTTCGGTCTTTCGTCCTTGGTCGCAACCGGGCAGGCACTTGCGGAAAGCTCTACTAGTATATACTCAAGAGGGTGAGTGCATTGTCAGCGGAGGGCCTCAGTGACCACGATCGACGCGGTTGACTTCTACTATCTCTCGATGCCCGAGGTGCTGGACATCGGCGACGGCAGCCAGGACGCCCTGCTCGTGCGCGTGCAGGCCGGCGAGCACGTCGGTTGGGGCGAGTGCGAGGCGGCGCCCCTGGTCTCGATCGCCAGCTTCGTCTGCCCGATGTCCCATAGCGCCTGCAAGCCCGTGCGCGACTCGGTGCTGGGCCAGCGGCTCGAGGACCCCGCCGATATCGGCCGCATCGGCGACCTGGTGCGCGCCCAGAGCCTCGACCTGCTCCAGGCCGATCATACGCTCTCGGGCATCGATATCGCCATGTGGGATCTGCTCGGGCGGCGCTATGGCGAGCCGGTCTACAAGCTGCTGGGCGACCAGCGGCCCACCCCCAAGCTGCCCTACGCCTCGCAGCTCTTCGGCGACACCCCGCAGGAGACCCTTGAGAAGGGGCGGCGCGTGCGCGAACAGGGCTACCGGGCCGCCAAGTTCGGCTGGGGCCCCTACGGCCTCGGCACCCCCGAGGATGACGCCGCCCAGGTCTTCGCCGCCCGCGAGGGGCTGGGCGACGACGGGGTGCTGCTGATCGACGTCGGCACAGTCTGGCTCGACGATGTCGAGCGGGCCGAGCGGCGGCTCGACGCGCTGCGGGCTTGCCGGGTGCTCTGGCTCGAGGAGCCCTTCGTCTCGGGCGCGCTGGGCGCCTACAGCCGGCTGGCCGGGCTGGCCGGGCCGGTGCGCCTGGCCGCGGGCGAGGGCTGCCACACCTTCCACATGGCCGAGCAGCTGCTCGACTACGCCGACCTGGGCTACATCCAGATCGACGCCGGGCGCATCGGCGGGATCTCGGTGGCCCGCCAGGTCGCCGAGGCCGCCCGCGCCCGCGGCGTCACCTACGTCAATCACACCTTCACCTCGCACCTGGCCCTCAGCGCCTCGCTGCAGCCCTACGCCGCCAGCGAGCCCGACGCGATCTGCGAGTACCCGGTCGAGCCGCGCTCGCTCGCCCTCGCCATCACCGCCGAGCATATCGTGCCAGACGCCGACGGGCGCATCCACCTGCCCGACGGCCCCGGCCTCGGGGTAACCCCCGACCTGGCGGGCATCGCCCCCTACCTGCAAGACGTCGAGATCCGCGTGGGCGGCAAGACCCTCTACCGCACGCCGGCGCTCACTCATTGATGACCAGAACTGCTCGTAGGTGGCGGGTTTCTCACCACGAAGACCACGAAGCGCGCGAAGGGCTTGACTACGTTCAGCGCCCAGGTTGAACGCTGTGCCGAGCGAGAGGCTCGTACGGACTCGCCACGGCACAGCTTCTCTCGCACCTTCGTGCCCTTCGTGCCCTTCGTGGTAAAACCGAGAGCGCTGAAGGCCGGGTGGTGCTAGCCCAACCGCACGCGCAGGGTCTTCACCTCGAAGGGGCGCACGGCGACCTCGAGCGTATCGCCGGCGACGGTCAGCGGGCCGACGGGGCGCTCGAGCAGGTCGGTCTCCTCGGCGGAGGCCACGGGGCGCCCGAAGCGCAGGCTGGCGCGCCCGCGCTGGTTGTGGGCCTCGTAGAGCCGCACGATCAGCCCGTCGCCGTCGTCGGCCACCTTGATCGTCTCGACCACGACGTGGTCGCCCGTGACGCTCAGGAACGAGTGCTGCTGCGGGGCCGCCGGGGCGGGCGGCTGGGCCAGCGGCAGGGCGATCAGCGGCGCGTTGAGCTCGTAGGCCCGCCGCACCACCTCGCCCGCGCGCCAGTCGCCCTGGTGCGGCAGCAGGCTGTAGGTGAACTGGTGCCGCCCCTGGTCGGCCTCGCGGTCGGGGAAGATCGCGCCCTTGAGCAGCGAGAGGCCCAGCACATTGTCGCGCAGGCTGTGGCCGTACTTGCCGTTGTTTAGCAGCGCCACCCCGTAGTCGCCCTCGCTCAGGTCGACCCAGCGCTGCGCGCAGACCTCGAAGCGGGCCACATCCCAGCTGGTGTTGCGGTGGGTGGGCCGCTCGACCGCGCCGAACTGGATCTCGCAGGTGGCCCGGCTGGCGTTCAGCTCGAGCGGGAAGAGCGCCCGCAGCAGCATCTGACGCTCGTGCCAGTCGACGGTGGTCACGAAGTCGATCCGGCGCGAGTCGCGCCACAGGCAGATGCGCTGCCTGATGACGCTCTGGCCCACCTGCCGCGTGATCTCCACCGCCGCCCGCAACGGCCCGGTCTCCACCACCTGCCAGTCGACAATCTCGTGCACCGGGTAGGGCTTCTGGTCGTAGAAGATGTCGATGTCCCAGGCGTCCCAGCGCAGCGGCCGGTCCTCGTAGAGCACCAGCTGGTTGGCCGGCCGCCCCGCGGCCAGCAGCTCGCGCTCGGCCCGCCGGTCGAAGAGCGAGACGATCTCGCCGTGCTCGTCGAGCTCGAGCCGCAGCTCGGCGTTGGCCAGGACGTTGCGCTCGGCCACGAGTTCGCCCTGCGGCGCGGGGGCCTGCGCTGCCTGGTCGGCCGTGACCAGCTGGTAGCCGTAGCTCGGGGTCGTCACCGCGGCCAGCAGCGCCCGCTCGCCGGGCTGCTCCTCGACCAGCTGGGTCGTCACGGGGGCGCCGGCTGCGGCCAGGGCCGGAGCCTCGCCGCTCGGCAGGGCGATCCGCACGGGGTCGTGGCGCTCCCAGGGCAGGCTGTTCACCACCGTGTAGGCGGGCGCGGGCGACCCCGGCTCGGCCGCCCCGAGCACCGACGCCGCGGACGAGGCCCAGACCTCTGCGGCGGTGGCGAGGGCCTCGGCGTATTGGGCATCGCTGTCGACATAGACCTGGTGGACGCTGCTGCCGGGCAGGATGTCGTGGAACTGGTTCAGCAGGATGGTGCGCCAGCCGGCGTCGAGCTCGGCCTGGCGGCTCGCGGCGCCCTGGCTCACGGCCCAGGCGTTGAGCCACTCGGCCTCGCGGTAGCGCAGCTCGGCGGCGCGGTTGGCCTGCTTGGTGCGGGCCTGGCTCGTATACGTGCCGCGATGGTACTCCAGGTAGAGCTCGCCAACCCAGGTCGGCAGGCCCGGGTCGTCCCAGACCCGCTCGTAGAGCCGCTGGAAGTACTGCTCGACCCGGCCCGGCTGCACCTTCGGGAAGCCCGGCAGCTCGCCGAAGACCCGCGCGGCCTCCAGCATCTCCTCGGTGGGGCCGCCGCCGCCGTCGCCCCAGCCGTAGCAGTAGAGCAGCTCGTCGTTGATCGGCTTCTGGCGGTAGTGGTTCCACAGGCCGAAGGCCTCGCCGCCGCTCATGTTGCCCACGTAGGTGTAGAACTGGGCGTCGGAGAGGTGTTTCACCGGCTGCGAGGTCGCCGTGATGAAGTGGGTCAGCACCTCGCTGCCGTCGATGCCGCGCCAGCGGAAGGTGTCGTGCGGCATGCGGTTAAACTGGTTCCAGCTGATCTTGGTGGTCATGAAGCTGGTGATCCCGCAGCCGCGCATCAGCTGGGGCAGGGCCGCGCTGTAGCCAAAGACGTCGGGGAGCCAGACCACGTGCTGCAGCTCGCCGAACTCTTCGGCGAAGAAACGCGCCCCCTGGAGCAGCTGGCGCACCAGCGACTCGCCGCCGGTGACATTGCAGTCGGGCTCGAGCCACATCATGCCCACTGGCTCGAAGCGCCCCTCGGCGATGCGCTCCTTCATGCGCGCATACAGCTCGGGGTCGTCCTCTTTGAGGTAGGCGTAGACCTGGGGCTGCGACATGCTGAAGTGGTACTCGGGGTAGCGCTCCATCAGGTGCAGGGCGTTGGCCACGGTGTGGGCGACCTTCTGCCGGGTCCGCCAGAGGGGCCAGAGCCAGGCCACGTCGAGGTGGGCGTGGCCGGTGGCGATGATCGTCGGGGCGCTCTCGCCCGCTTCGGGGCGTTGCGGCAGGCCCTCGCGCAGCCCGGCCAGCGCGCGCTCGGCTGAGGCGGCGAAGCGCTCGCTGCGCCAGCCCTCGCGTAGGTCGAGCGTGCCATAGGCCTCGTTCAGGCGGGCGAGCAGGGCGTGCCCGGTGGTCTCGCTCTCGCGATAGGTGGGGATGGCCTCGCTCACCGCGCGCATGGTCTGGCCGAGCTGGAAGATCGTCTCGTCGCGCAGGCGCAGGTGCAGCCCGCCGAAGGGTCGGTGGTAGGGCAGGAAGCAGCGCAGCAGCAGCTGATGGACGCCCGTGTGGGCCGCCTCGGGCAGCAGGATGCTGCGGTGGAAGTCGTCGAGGCCCGAGAGGGCCTGCCCGTCGAGGTAGACGATCGCCTCCAGGCTGGCCTGATCGCGATCTTCCCAATCCAGGGCCAGCCGCACCGGGCGCCCGCGCCAGTCGGCGGGCACCTCGAAGCTGGTGCGCAGCCAGTAGGTGCCGCCGCCCTTCTCGGGGACGCCCCAGTCGAGGGCCGGCAGCGGCGTGTCGGCGGTGCTGCCGGGCGGCCCTCCCCAGAGCTCCCCCCGCCTGAAGGGCGCCCAGCCGGGCGCGTCGGGCGGCGGCGGTGGCGCCATCGCGCTAGCGGCGACCGGCCCGGGGGCCACACAGAGCTCGACCGCGTCGAGCGGGCGACTCTCACGGACGGCGGCGGCGATAATCTCCGGGATGCGGGCGGTGAGCTTCTCGAGTGTGAATAACATATGTCGGCGTTAATCCTTTTCAAGCGGCCGCAGGCAATAGGCGAACTGGTGCGCGCCCGCGCTCAGGCGGAAGCGCTCGGCGGTGTCGGGGCCGCAGCTGTTGGTTCCCAGGCCGCGGTGCGCACCGTCGAGGCAGAGGATGACCTCTGGGCGCGGCGCGAGCTCGTGGGTATGCGTGGCCGCGAAGAGATCGGCGGGGCTGTAGTGGCTCGCCGAGAAGGCCAGGGTCGGTCGCGCGCTCACGCTCAGGCCGCTGCCGTCCTCCCCCGTCAGCCTCAGCTCGCGCACATCGGTCTTCAACCCGTGCTCCTGCGGCACGATGTAGGGCACATACTGCTCGGCCACCGTGCCGGTGTAGCGGCCGAGCATGGCGCTGGCCTTGCGGTCGGGGTAGTTCTCCCAGGGGCCGCGGCCATACCAGCTCAGCTGCTCGCGCCCGGGCGCCAGGGCTAGCAGCACCCCGACCCGCGGCAGGTCGCTCAGTTCGGGCGCCAGGGTCACGCTGTGCTCGACCTCGAGAGCGCCGTCGCCCCGCAGGGTGTACACCGAGTCGATCACGGCGTCGTCCCACTGCCCGCGCCCGCTGGCCTGGTGCCGGACCGCGATCTGCGGCGCGCCGTCGTTCGCCTCGCGCAGCTCGACGTGCTCGACCCGCTGCTCGAGCCGGTCGAGGCCGAGCGCCAGCCAGCGGGTCAGGGTCTTGCCGGGCTCGGGCCCGCGCAGCTTGAGGCCGTCATTATCAGTTGCGGCCCGCCAGAGGTTGAGCCGCGGGCCCTCGCGGAGCAGGTTCTGCTCGCCGGCGCCCAGCCAGGTCAGCAGACCCGTCGCCCGGTCGACCGTCGCGCGCACCGCCCCGACCGCGAGGCTCAGGCTCTGCTCGCTCTGGGCCACCGTCACCTCGCCCGCCGGCTGCGCTGCCGGCTGCGCCGCGACGCTCGGCAGGGCCAGTTGCGACCAGGCGACCTCGTGGCCGGCCTCGGCCCAGGCGCTCGCCTCGCGCTGCGCGAAGCGCACGTTGAGCAGCCACTCGCCGGGCCCGTCCGGGATCGCGCCGTCGAGGGTCAGCGTAGCATTGGCGCCGGGCGCGAGGTCGAGGGGCGGCAGAGCGCCGCTGCGCACAGGCTCACCGTCTCGTAGCAGGGTCCAGCTACCGTCGAGGTCGGCCAGGCTGCTGAAGTCGCGCCGGTTGCGCACGCTGATCTGGCCCGCGGCCAGGTCGAGCCCGTCGACCCGCACGGGTTGCGCTAGGTGCTTCAGCTCGGCCATGGCCGGGTGGGGCGTGCGGTCGGGCCAGACCAGGCCGTCGGCGCAGAAGTTGACGTCATTGGGCGTATCGCCGAAGTCGCCGCCGTAGGCCCAGTAGGCCGTGCCATCGGGCGTCGCGCGCCTGATCCCGTGGTCGATCCACTCCCAGACGAAGCCGCCCTGCAGTTGGGGGTAGCGCTCGAAGGCGGCGAAGTAGTCGGCCAGGCCGCCATTGCTGTTGCCCATGGCGTGCGAGAACTCGCAGAGGATCAGCGGGCGCTCGCCCCCGCCCGCCTCGGCCCAGGCGACGAGCGCATCGACGGGGGCGTACATCGGGCAGACGATGTCGGTGGCGTGCTGGCCCTTGTCCCAGTTCGCCAGGGGCGGGCCGCCGATCGCGCCCTCGTAGTGCAGCGGGCGCGAGGGGTCGGCGCC